>DASXWH010000039.1:0-13802 GCA_036503775.1 Ohtaekwangia sp. | reverse complement strand
GCCGGTCGACCACAGACGCTTCCGTTTAATGATGTAAGCTCACTAGCAGAAGATAAAGCCGGAAATGTGTGGATGGGTACCAACGGATCAGGACTCATTTGCTTTAACCGAAAGGATAATAGCTTCAAGGTCTACCGAAATGATCCGCGAAATACGAATTCCCTGAGCAAAGACATTATCGTTAGCCTGATGGTTGACCATGAGGATGTTCTCTGGATCGGTACGTATTACGGAGGATTGAACAGTTTCAACGGAAAGAATTTCACACGGTACGCAAACAAACCGGAGGATCCGAAAAGTCTGGGTAATGATAACATCTGGGAGATTTATGAAGACCGTGATCACAACATCTGGCTGGGAACGCTGAATGGTGGGCTGGATGTTTACAACCGGGAAAAGAAAGAGTTCTACCATTACAAAAGCGGAGAGCTGAACTCCATTCACAGCCCGTATGTATCTGCCCTGATGCAGGACCATGAGGGAAACATGCTCATCGGTACAGGTTACGGCCTTGAAATTCTGGATAAGTCATCCGGCCGGATCTCGCACTACACGAGTGCTGTTGAAGATCCGAAAAGCATCAGCAGTAATGGTGTTCAATGCATTTACCAGGATAGCCGCGGCTGGATCTGGATCGGCACCAATGGCGGGCTCAATCGGTTTGATTACAGCCGAAATGAATTTTCAAGTTATCGTGAAGTGGATGGATTGGCGCATAATTCTATCCTGACCATAGTCGAAGACCGCGATCATAATTTATGGATGAGTACACCCCGTGGAATCTCCAGGCTCAGCATCTCGGGAGACAGCACATTTACATTTCACAATTACGCAGAGTCTGATGGACTCATTCCGGGTGGTTATCACCAGAATGCAGCAATACGGTATTCATCCGGTGAGTTGTTCTTTGGAGGTCCCGGTGGAGTAAGTGTTTTTAATCCGGGTGATATCCGGTTGGACTCAACGGTTCTTCCGGTTATCCTTACTGATTTTCAGATTTCGAACCGCTCAGTTAAAGTAGGAGAATTGATTGGCGACAAGGTCATTCTTCATTCGTCAATAAGCCAATCGAAAAAAATCACGCTTTATCCAGGTAATAATTTGTTTTCCATTGAGTTCGCGGCATTGAATTACTTTCATCCGGAAAGAAGTCAGTATCAATATAAGCTGGAAGGATTCAATGATGGATGGATCACCACCTCGTCAACCAAGCGCATTGCCACGTTCACAAATCTCGATCCGGGGGAGTATACATTCAGGGTTAAAGGCACGAACAGTGATGGTGTATGGAGCAGTAAGGAGACGGTACTTCAGATCACCGTACTTCCTCCATTCTGGAAATCAAATCTGGCCTTTGCGCTTTACACCCTGATCGCTTTTGGCGCCTTGCTCTTTGGGAGAAGAATGGTGGTAGCCCGTGAGCGTCTGAAATTCAAAATGGAAACCGAACGGCTCTCGGCACAACGGCTTCATGAAGTTGACGAGATGAAGATAAAGTTCTTCACCAATGTGAGCCATGAATTGCGTACTCCACTTACGCTGATCATTACGCCCCTGGAGAAGATCATGAAAGAATCTCCGCTGGCGGAGGAAAGGAAAAAACTCGGAGTGGTGTATAAGAATGCGAAGCGCTTGCTTAACCTTGTTAACCAGCTGCTGGATTTTAAACGTGTGGATGGAAATGACCTGAAGCTCAATACATCGGAAGGTGACATTGTTAAATTTATCCGCGACCTGGTGTGGGCATTCTCAGATCTTTCGGAGAAAAAGGAAATTCAGCTGACGTTCAATTCGAATGTGAGCAACCTCGAAATGATGTTCGACCCTGATAAAATCGAGAAGATCGTGTTCAATCTGCTTTCCAACGCTTTCAAATTTACACCTGATCATGGTCGGGTATCCGTTGACCTGAGCCTGACGCGTGAAGGTGAATCAGGAACATTGCAGATCAAGGTCAGTGATACCGGTATTGGTATTCCGCAGGATAAACAGGAAAAGATATTTGACCGGTTTTACCAGAATGAAGTGCCAAAGTACATGGTGAATCAGGGAAGTGGTATCGGTCTTTCCATTGCGCAGGAATTTGTAAAGCTGCATAATGGTACAATCGAGGTAGTGAGTGAGGAGGGGAAGGGTAGTACGTTTATTGTTACACTGCCGGTGGTTGATATGAATACAGATGTGGACGAAGTTATTGCAGATGAACCCGGGGATGAGAGTCTGGAAAAAAATACGATACTGCTTATTGATGACAGCCGCGACTTCCGTTCTTACCTGCGTGACAACCTCCGGAATCAGTATGCTATACTGGAGGCCCCGAATGGAAAGCAGGGGTTAGACATCGCGATCAAACATCTCCCGGAGCTGATCGTATGCGATGTGATGATGCCGGAAATGGATGGTGTTGAGTTGTGCAGAAGGATCAAGTCGGATTCCAGAACTTCGCATATCGCGGTAATACTGTTGACTGCACGTACTGCCATGGAGCAGAAGATTGAGGGATTTCAGTCGGGTGCAGATGATTATATCACGAAGCCCTTCAGTTTTGAGATCCTGGAATCGCGCATTGAAAACCTGATCAGGATTCAGGATCTGCGTCATCAGCAGTTTCAGAATCACCTGGATATTAAAGTATCGGATATACAGGTGGCCTCGGTTGACGAAAAACTTGTACGCGATGCTGTGAAGGTGGTAGAAGACAACCTGACAAATGATAATTTTTCCGTGGAGGTAATGAGCAAGATGCTGGCCATGAGTAGAGTGCAGCTGTATAAAAAACTCTATTCATTGACCGGCAAAACACCCATAGAGTTTATCCGATTTATTCGGATCAAACGTGCTGCGCAGTTGCTCGAAAAAAGCGGTCTTTCGGTAGCAGAAGTGGCCTATCAGGTAGGATTTCATAATCCAAAATACCTGACCAAGTATTTCCGTGATGTGTATGGTATGCTGCCTTCGGAGTTTGTAGCATCCCGGAAAAAACCGGCATAAGTTCTGGCCATACCGCCTTTATTAACATACCACCGTGTGTGAGCAAATTCCCGGATTCACTATATTTGCACAGGCATCAGCAAGAGGAAATTTTAAACTCTTGACGTATGCCTTTTTTTATTGATCGTTATTGCGATTACATCGCAGAAACTTCCGGTAACACCATTGTTATCTATTGCTTCAGGCACCTGGAAGAATTAGGTGTTGACCGTGTTCGGTTTGTCGAAGCTTTCTGGAAAAAATATCCGTATGGAGAAGGCCCGACCGGTTTAAACTTTTTTAGGTTCGGCCTGGAACATAATGAAGTATTCAATGCCCGGTTAAAGCGTCCTGCAGGTCATCCTACCTTTATTGAATACATTCAGAAATGTCTGGCTCCGGTAGTAGAAGTATCACGGCACCTGGTTGATATTGGAAGAGGAGGACCCGGTGATAAGTGGAGTTGAACGTAATGTTTTCTTAGTTCGCTTTTCGTTGACCTACATATAAAGCCAGAATAACAAGCAGAGCCCCTGATGCGGTATACAGCGTAAAAGGCTCATTCAGCAGAACGGTAGAAAACAACAATCCAAAGATCGGACATAAGTAAAGCCAAAGTGATGCACGGACAGGGTCAGCCTTTAACAGACGAAGCCAAAGCTGAACAGCGAAAACCGATACCATAATGATCAGCCAGGCTTGCGCCAACCAAAAAGTAAGATCAAAATGATTTTCTCTTCTATGCATGATAAGGGTGAGTGGTGCAATCAGAAATCCAGCGATAAATACCTGCCAGGCATTGATTACCGTTCGGGGAAGATCCCACGGCACGGCTGCATAGTAAACGGAGCCAAAAGAATAGGTGAGCATACTCAAGGCCAGCAATAACAAACCACCAATGGTAGCCTGCGCTGTTTGAAGTAAAGGATATGCCGCTACAACAACGCCCAATGATCCCAGCGCAATACTCAGCCAAACGCTTATCGTAATTCGTTTCTTTGTCCAGATAGCGGAGAGTATACTAATGAAGAGCGGGTTAAGAGCAATGGCCAATGCCGTGATACCGGCTGCCACGTACTGCAAGGCAATAATAAAAATACCGAGATACAGTGCTGTGTTAAAGGCACCGAAAACAGTAAGCTGAACCCACTCTTTACCGTAAGGCAAGCGATTGCGCTGAATACCATAAGTTACCGCTAACAGCAGCAGCCCTGCGAGGATGAACCGGATATTAAAAAGTACCAGAGGTTCCACCGAGTATAAACCGAATTTACCCGCGACAGAAGCTGAAGCCCACAGCATGGCAAAGACGAAACCTTCGAGCAAATGGAGGCCTGATACTTTATTCAAAAAGAATTCATTTTCTTAAAAATAGAAAAAACCACAGTCATCCTGGTGAATACTGATTGATCTTAAAAAAACGGTGGTCCCGAAAAAATTTATTCACCCAAACATAATAGAAACCATATTCCATCGCTATACTAACAGAAGTTGATCCGTGTTTGAAAGATGAAAAGAACGATGTGGGGAGAAAGAATGTGCAGGCGTGAGATGGATGGTGCATTACGGATATTCAGACTGATGCAGCTGTTAGGAGAGAACTGGTACCTTGGGAAATTCTATTCCCGGCATACACTCGAAAAAACCATCCGTGAACTGGAATCTGCCTTACGAAAAAGATAGTATCACTTCAAACCCGGTTAAAACCTTGGTTTCTTATCATCAGGCCGGCAAAAACAAGAAGGGCTGAACAGCCCATTGTGAGTAATTGGATTTTACTCCCGATTTTCTTAACTACTGGATTATTGTAGAGAACATCCGGCCCATGTCTTTTTGCTTTTTCCTCAGGGATTCCAGGTTTACTATCTGTGTGATGGCATTTGTGCTGATTTCCTTTCCGGGAATGCGCGCGATTGGACAGATCGTCTCTTTTAATCAGATCAGTCAGGAACACGGCTTACGAAACGGGAATGTCAGGGCCATCATCAAAGATCATCAGGGATTTGTCTGGATCGGTACCGAAGACGGCCTTCACCGGTACGATGGCTATTCGATGAAGATCTACCGTAAAGACGAAAACGATACGACCACCATCAGCAGTAATTTTATTCTGTGTCTGTTTGAAGATTCCCAACACAACTTATGGGTAGGTACACTAGATGGAAGCCTGTGTTTGTACAACCGTGAGAAAGACAACTTTATTCATTTCGCGAAACAAATATCCCGCAACGATACGCGGATCAATGAAGCTATCCGGGTGATCTATGAAGATGAAGACCAGCATCTCTTTATTGGGTCCGGAAAGTTGTTACGGACAAATGTAAGTGCTGATCCGGCTGCTATGCAGTTCAGGCATGTCGGTTTACCTACGGATACCATTACCATGGCCGGCCTACGTATCATGGATATCTCACCATATTCGGATAGCCTGTTGCTGATGTGTGTGAATAACATCGGGCTTTTTTATTACAACCGGTACACCGATAAACTCACGGAACACCCGATCAGCCGCATAGAAAAAAACGTACAGAATATCTACACTGATACAAAACGAAAACTTCTGTGGTTAGGTACCTGGAAGAATGGATTACTGATATGTAATTATTCCGGAGAAAATATAAAACGTATTCAGAAAGGTACAGATCAACATACGTTACGCAACGACTACGTTCCTGCACTGGTAGCCGATTCTATTGGTAATGTATGGATTGCCACAGATCATGGGCTGAGTATGATACCGCATACCTATAGCAGCCTCAGTGCTGTCCCGGCAGTGAACACTTACCTTCCTGACAATAAGAACAGCGCAAGCATCCATGGAAGCATTATCAAAACACTATACATCGACCCGCAGGATAACCTGTGGGTAGGAGCCTACTATAGTGGTATCAGCCTGTATGATAAAAGGGCCACACACTTTGGAACAATTATTATTCCCCCGACAGAGAAAACAGCTTCGGCTGACTTTCTGCGCGTGTCTGCATTGATTGAAGAACATGCAGGGAAGTCCTGGATCGGAACGGATGGAGGAGGTTTGTATTACACTACCGATTCCATTGGAAACACTACACCTTCTTTTCAACATGTGAATTCATGTGAAGGAATCGAAAAGATACGATGCATGGCACTTGATGGAAAAAAGAATCTGTGGATAGGAACGTGGGGACGCGGGCTGTATGTATTTCATACCGAAACGAACACGTGCAGCAACTTTGAAAGCCTGCATAGCAAAACGGATATCGGAAAAGAAGTTATTTCACTGGCTACAGACCTGTCGGGTGACGTATGGATCGGGACGTTTGATAAGGGATTGTTCCGTTACATGCCCGGTAAAAATAATGTAGTGAAGATGAAGCATGCGGAAAAGTCGTCCGTATTTATAGATCGTATAAATGTAATTCATATCGGAAAAGATAATACGGTATGGATCGGCAGGGAGGCTGGGGGACTTCATCGTACCATACCGGGAAGTGATGAATATCATTCGGTAGTTACGGAGCATGTAAAAGAATCGTCTACCATCTCATCGCTGTACAGTGATCAGGATGACAGGATATGGATCGGGTGCCCGAATAAAGGTCTGGTGATGTACGATAGTAAAAAGCATACATCGGATGTATACACCGAACAGGATGGTCTGGCCAACAGCATGATCTATGGGATACAAGAGGACAGACGCGGAAGTTTGTGGATCAGCACAGATATGGGGATCAGTGTTTTTGATAAAACAAACGGAAGGTTTTCTAACTTCAGTCTGGCGAATGGTCTGTTAACGAATCAATTCAACCGGTCATGTATAATGACGTCTTCCAACGGATACCTGGTTTTTGGAAACATCAAAGGTATTAACTACATCAACCCGGAAGAATTTCATGTACACGATGTAAAAAACCCGATAGTATTTACGCGACTTTCAGTAAATAACAAGGAGCAGCTCGTGGGTAAGCCGGGTTCGATATTAACCAAAAATGTTTCTTTGATTTCTGAGCTTGAATTGGATCACGATCAGAATTCATTTTCGGTTGAGGTAGCTTCACTGGATTTTAATTTCACGCATCCGCCTGAGTATTATTATAAACTGGAAGGCTATAATGATACGTGGCAATATGCCGGAACACGACAGCTGATTCAGTACACCAATATCAATCCAGGGAACTATGTGTTAAAAGTATCCACCACGGATAATGCCGATGAGAAAAATGTACCAATGGCTACAATCAGTGTGGTGATTCATAAAGCATGGTGGCAGACCATATTTTTCAAAGCAGGTCTTTTTCTTTTTATCATTCTGGGCCTGATCGTAGCGCACCGGATCCGGGTACAATTCCTCGTGCAACAACGGAGATTGTTGGAAAATGAAGTTCAGTTCCGCACCCAAAAACTGAATGATACCCTGGATGAAGTGCAGGCGATCAATGATATGCTCAAGACGCAGAAGGAAGAGATCATTGAAAAGAACAATGAGATACTGGCGCAGAATGAAGAATTGTACGCACAGAATGATCACATCCAGGAGCAGCACGAAAAGTTAACGGCCGCGCAGCAGCAGTTGAAGGAGATCAACGTGAAACTGGAGAAGATTGTAGATGAACGAACAGAAACCCTTCAGGAAACGGTAGATCACCTGAACAAGGTTGTATTTGAGCTTGATCGTTTTGTGTACAGTGCTTCCCATGATCTGGGTGCTCCGTTGAAATCGATATTGGGACTGGTGAATGTTATTAACATGGAGCGCAATCCGGACAACGTAATTGCTTATGTAGGATTGATCAGAGCATCGGTATTAAAACTGGATGCGGTGATCAAGAGTATGGTTGACTATGCGCGCAACTCGCATGTTCAGGTGAATATTGAACGATTCAACCTGTATGAATTGATGGAGGAGGTTTACCGTGAGCTCGGACACATTCCGGAAGCCGCTAAAATCACATTTTATAATCTTGTTCCCGCAGGACTTACGGTACAGAGTGATCGGATGAGGTTTAAAATCATTTTCACAAACCTTATCAGCAACTGTATGAAGTATCTCGATACGAAGAAGGATACGAACTGGGTTAAGATTGAAGCGGTTTCTAAAAACGCGGTTACCCAGATCAATGTATCCGATAATGGTATTGGTATTCACGAAGAGTATGTGGATAAGATATTCAATATGTTTTTTCGGGCCACCGAAGTTTCCAAAGGCTCGGGATTGGGATTGTTCATTGTAAAGGAAACAGTTCAAAAGATTGGAGGCCGGATTATGGCTCTGTCCAACTATGGTATGGGGACTATTTTTGAAGTAACCGTATCGGATATAGCTGTGGACAATGGGAGAGTGAAGGAATCCAGCGAGGCATAAAAAAAGCAGAGCCGGAAACTCTGCTTTTTTATTTATGGAATGGTAATTACTTAATCCAATTCACCGATGAAAGGAATATTTTCGAGTATAGCTACACGGATTGCACTCAGAAAATAAGCTTCGATCTGGAAGAACTGTGCAGCGGCTTTTGCACCGGCAGCCTTTTCCATTTTCTTCTGGTAGGTCATGATCAGCTTATCGGTTTTAAGACCGAGCGCAGCAGTTTCATTGATGTTCTTAGTCAGAGATGCATCATCCATGGAACCGTATCCTGCGGCATATTTTTCCAGCAGGGCAACGCGTTTTTTGCCGAGTTCCTTACGCTCTGTTTCATACTGATCGTATAATTTCCAGAAGGCATCTTTCTGAGCGCCTTCCAGTTTTATGAAATCAGCTACGATGGCTTTCTTTTCCTTGCCGTAGATGGATTGGATAAGTTCAACATCTTCCTTGTTGGATTGAGCAAATGCAACGGAAGTAAGGAAGAGGGCTACAAGGGTTAATAGTTTTTTCATATCGGTTTTTTGTTTGCGGTTTTAATCTGTTAAATGTAATAGTTAATAAAACATCCGGATCAGCAATCAAAGATTGCTGATCCGGATGTTGCAGGGATCAATGGAATGCGAAACCTAAATTAATCGCGAAGAACGATTGATCATCGGTTATCTCATTTCCGGCTTTAAATCCGTTCAGGTATTTAACACTTACGGATAGTGCGGTCTCATCTGATACCGAGTAGTGAATACCTACTTCGGGTTGCAGGGCAAAATTCCAGGCTTCCCGTTCAAAGGTATACAGGTTCATGTCGGTGTTGTGACGTGTGTACATAGTACCTACACCCAGTGTAACAAAGGGAACGATCTGTTCACCTTCATCGGCAATAAAATAAGTTGCTGTCGCCAGCATTGGAAAGTTATTGCTATACCGGTATTGTTTTCCCGTGAGAGATGCGGGAGGGAGGGTATAAGTTTCTTTAGCGAAATCTTCATAAAAGACATTCCATGCAAAGTTTACACCGAGTGCGATATCCGGTTGAATGCGATAGCGGTAATCCAGATTGATACCTCTGAAGCTGGCCTGGCCGATGAAGTTGCCAAGACCACTTGTAGGGATAGCGATCGGGTAGGTGATGGAGAACGTACTTTGTGCCAAAGCCGATAAACTTACGCCTGACCCCAGCAGTATAATTAGAAATATTTTTTTCATGGCAATAGCGTTAGTTGGTTTTTAGATAGGGTGATTGCTTGAAGCTCTGATCAATGGACGAGGTTACGCGGTTCATATCATAGTTACCGGTTACCAGACCATTGGCTGCCGAGATCCACAATGCAGGAGAGCGGTTGATCGGACTATCTTCAGCCTGATTCGGATCAGACAGAACCATCAACAGGGTGCCCGTTGTATAGCTGCTTACTGTATAATACGGAGGGTAATACCATCCCCATCCCCAACCCCAGTAACCGCCATACCACCAGTCATACCAGTAGCTGTAGTAAAACGTAGTGGAAGTAAGACCTGCCGGGGTTAACAACAGCTCCGGATCGTCATCGATATCAACGCGTTCCCAACCTAAGTCTTCCATGTTGTCCTGGATACGCTGCAGGATGGGATCGGCAAATACATCTTTCATATATTCTACCGTAGTGTCACCATCTTCGATCTTAACATCTACTACGATCTGCTCAGGCATGGCAAAAGTCTGCTTTGCACTGAAATCATACGTTTCGTCATACGTTGTGTATACCACGTCAACATCCTCCACATATTCTGGACCGTTGGGATAGCATGCAGCCAACAGCAGCATCATGGACACGGCAATTAGTTTCGTTTTCATAAATCGGTTTTTTGTAAATTTTTGTTTTGCATAAGAAATAAATAGGTCGGAAAATTCAACACGGGTTCTAAGCATTACGGGGGTTTAGACAAGCACATATCAGGTTAATTATTAGCAGTTTTAATCAGCAAGTTTTTAGTCGGCAGTCGACATGTTTTTTGTAACGGAATATGCCATTCAGTGCACCAGCTGAACCGGTTTGTTGCAAACTGAACAGAATGCAGGGAGCTTCCATAGCGAGTCGGGTTCTTTATAAAAAATACTATCCAACGATAGACATTTGCTTACCCAAATAAGTGATTTTTTGATCAGAGTGAAAATTTTTCCGACTGAAAGCCGATATCCGTTGTAAATGGTTGGTAATGAGCGTATGGATGTAGGTGACTAAACAATTAGCAGCGACAAAGCGGTTTCGATCACGGGATATAAAAGCACAAACACGTTTGGCTATGCATGATCGATTTTCTCCTGAGCTGTACCAAGTCTGAAAATCATCAGAATTAGGTTATTTTGAAGATTATTGAAATTCGTTATTTATTTATTGAATATCGATAAAACTTTATTGATATTTGATCGTTTACTGTTAAAAACAACACATTTATGGTACAGATAAGAACAAAGACGAGAACTGAGCAGATTCTCACGGTAATGAACATATTAGCCTGGGTCGCTTTCATTGGTTTTAGTATTGAGGCTGGCGCCCTTATGATTTCCTATGGTATAAGCTTTGTTAATCCTGAAGGCGCAAAAAATTTCTATAAAGGATTGGATCTTTTCAGCCTGCGGGAGACAAGATTTTGGGATTATACCGGAGTGGTTTCCTTTATGGTGGCTGTTGCCATCCTGAAATCAACGGTATGGATGCAGGTGATAAAGGTGACATCGAAAATCAACCTGGTCAATCCCTTCACCATGGAAATTGCTTCCATTCTGGAGAAGATTAGTTACAGTCTGTTTTCTATTTGGCTGGTAGGCATGCTCAGCAATGGCTATACACAATGGCTTGAAAAAAATACCGGAGTGGATTATTATGGGAAATTCGTCCAGGGGGAATTTATCTTCATGGCCGGACTCGTGTTTATCATCTCCCAGATCTTTAAACGTGGTGTTGAGATCCAATCCGAAAACGAACTGACTGTTTAACTATGGCGATCACAGTAAACCTCGATGTAATGATGGCCAAACGGAAAGTGTCGCTGAATGAACTATCCGAAAAAGTTGATCTGACGCTCGCCAATCTTTCCATACTCAAAACCGGCAAAGCAAAAGCCATTCGCTTTAGCACGCTTGAAGCGATCTGCAAAGCATTGGATTGCCAGCCAGGAGATTTGCTGGAGTATTCAAAGGAATGATGTGATTCCGTTTAGGCTACCCGCGTTGAACGTTAACGTTGCCCGATTCCGGACTATCCTGTACGCAGGCGGTTATGGCAGAATATCCAAAGTTAAAAATCTCCCTTTATTCGGGGTATTTTTACAGGCACGCAATTGGCAATGCAGGTGCAAAACCTACCTGTATTGTCATAACCTCAAAACCCTCGTGTATGCTGAAAAATCATTTCCTCATCTTATACAGAAATCTGAATAAGAACAGGCTCTTCTTTTTTATCAATGTCCTGGGCTTGAGTATTGCTATCGGATGCTGCATAGTGGCGTATTTCAATTACGATTTCAATGCTACGTTTGATGACAATCACATTAACGGGCGATCCATCTACCGGGTGAATTCGCTTCGACAGGGAAGCTTCACCGGCTATGGACTTCAGCCCGGTAAAACCTCCAATGCCTATGCATTGGTACCTACACCTCTTGGTGAGATAGTACGACAGAATGTAAAGAATATTGAATGGTTGTCACGCTATTCACGCGCTACCCTGAACATGCGCGCTGGGAATGAAATATTCAAAACCAATTCTGCATACGTGGATATTGACTTCTTCCGCATGTTCACGTTTGATTTTATTCACGGCAGTGCAGAGGACCTGACCGATAAGCGTAAAATAGTGATCAGCGATGAACTTGCACTGAAATATTATGGCAATACCAATGCTGTTGGTAAAATACTTACATACCTGCCTGGCAATACGGATCAGCAGGAGTTTGAAGTAGTTGGTGTTTATGTATTACCACCGATCAATTCAAGCTTTAACCGGGATCTTTATGGTTTGTACGAAAACTACCTTGCTACATCGCCTCAACTCAAGGAAAGTACAAACTGGAAAGATATGAACACGCTATTCGTGTTCATACCGGATGAGCGTAAAGTAGCTTCTGTGGAAAAGCAGATCAATGTATATACAGAGAACAATAATACTGCTCAGGACGAATTTTCTATACAGGAATTTAAGCTCGATCGTTTTCAGGGCATGGCTTCACGCGATGCCCAGGTCAATCGCCCGGGCCGGCAAACCCGGGGTGGTCATCCGGTGGCCGCGAATATAAGCTTGATTGTGTTGAGTGTTTTGATTCTGATCATCGCCTGCTTTAACCTGGCGAATACAGCAATAGCCCTTTCTCAAAAAAGATTGAAGGAGATTGGCCTGCGTAAAATGATGGGTAGTGTAAGGTCGCAGTTGATTTTTCAATACATCAACGAGACGCTGATTATATGTTTCGTAGCATTGATTGTGGGGTTGTGGCTTGCTGATGCTGTTCTCCTGCCTTCCTTCAATGCGCTATGGCCATTTATGAAACTGGAAACACATTACCTGGATAAACCAGATTTTCTGTTCTTCATGATAGGCGTATTGTCCTTAACCGGTTTTCTGGCTGGAAGTTATCCTGCGTTTTATATAAGCAAGTTCAATCCGGTACAAATACTGAAAGGCAAATTGCAGTTTGGCGGAAACAATGTGGTCACGTACTTCTTATTATGTGCACAGCTTGTATTGTCGCTTTGCGGAATAGTATGTGGTTTTGCATTCGCGGATAACGCCCGGTGGCAAGCCGCATTTGATAATGGTTTCAGTGAAGATACCGGCATCATAACCTATGTAGATAGTTATGCAGAGTATGAAGTATTTCGCAATGCATTGTCCGGAAACAAAGATATTGTCTCTGTTAGTGGCTCCCCTCAGGATATGCTATCTGGCTTTGATCACGGCCAGGTATTGCATCGTGGCCAGGAAGTTGAATCCATTATTTTGCATGCCGGTGATGATTATTTAAAAACAACCGGAATGACCTTGCTGCAGGGCAGGGATTTCATCCGCGGTTCTGATATCGATCGCAGGGAGTCTGTTATTGTCACGGAAGAGTTCGTGCGGTTGTACGGTTGGGATAACCCGTTGGGTAAACAGGTTATCATGAAAGACACGCTTAAATTTTACGTGGTCGGTGTGGCGCAGGATGTATACAGCGTATGGGAACCTCTTGAACCGATGATGATTCGCTATGCACCTGACGAAGTGAACTATGTGCTTGTAAAAACCACCGAAGGTAAAGTAGCAGAGGTTGATGCCTTCATGAAAGCAAAATGGAAAGCCACATTCCCGAATCGCCTCTATGAGTCACGATTTATGAATTCAGGAAATGCTGAAGCTGAAATGGTGAACAAAGGCTTGCTGAGTGTTTTCTTTTTTCTGGGAGCTGTTGCATTGTTACTTTCTGCTGCCGGACTTTTTACACTGGTGTCGTTAAACATAATCAAGCGCATGAA
>DASXWH010000038.1:0-10945 GCA_036503775.1 Ohtaekwangia sp. | reverse complement strand
ATACCTTTTCTGTTCGGAGCATTGTTTGTAAGTCTTACGGATACACCGGGACCAATCCATCACCGGAGGAATGGCATGCTCGTAGCCATTACACTGAACACACTTGTGGTATGGACTACCTCGCTTTTGTATCCATATCCTTTTCTTGTGATTGCTGAAGTTGCTGTGCTTGGGTTTCTGTTTTCCATGCTGGGTATTTATGGATCACGCGCAGGTGCAGTTGGAACTTTAGCCCTGGTGATCATGCTCATTAACATGTCACCGATACGTCATGAACACAGCGGCTTCATGAGTGCATTGCTGACGGCAGGTGGGGGTGCCTGGTATGCCGGATTAAGTCTGGTGCTGTATCGCCTTCAGCCTTACCGGTTAGTTGAACAGGCACTGGGAGAGAACCTGATCCTGATTGCCGGGTATATACGGGCACGGGCTTCTTTTTATAAAGAAGATGCTGATGTAGAGGCTGTCTTTACGCGCGTGATGAAGGAACAGGTTGAGGTGCTTAAAACCCAGTCACAGATACGCGAGCTGCTTTTCAAGACACGTCAATTGGTTGGTGATGCCAGTCCGAAGAGCCGAAGCATGATGATGATCTTTCTGGAATCACTGGATCTGTTTGAGGAGACGATGTATTCCTATCAGGACTATAAATTACTGCATGCGAATATCGAATCACGTTTGCTGAATAATTTCTATCGGGTAATAATCCAGGTCGTGGCGGAGTTTGAACACATCGGTCTGGCGGTACAGGCCGGAACGGTGATCAAAAAAATGCCATCCTTTACCGCGATGCTTGATGAACTGGAGACAGATGTTGAGGAACAATTGAAGTCATCCACGCCAACGGAGTTACAGGTTCAGAGTTTAAAGGCGCTCCGTAAAACGGTTCGTAACCTTCGCAGCATCACCGGACGGTTGAACCGGATTGTTCTGTACACCCGGCTGGAAGCATTTGATCCCGATCGTTTTCCGGATCAGGATATTGAGAAGCCAACCGAAACTACTCCGATAACGGTTTCTCTGTTAAAAGAGAATCTGACGATTCGTTCAAATACATTCCGGTTTGCCATTCGGATTACAGCTGCCTTATTGGTGGGCTATGGTGTTTCCGCGCTGTTTGCCTTGAGTCATGCATACTGGGTAATGCTTACGGTACTGACTATTCTTAAGCCGGTATACCATCTGGCACGCAAGCGAAACATCCAGCGAGTGGCCGGAACTTTGATTGGTGTTGTCGTGGCTGGAGGGATCCTGTTTCTCATCACCAGCAATACTGTGCTGGTGATCATTATGATCCTGTGCATGCTGATGGCATACAGTTTATTACGTATCAACTATTTCGGCTTTGTTACTTTCCTCACCTTATACGTAGTCATAACATTTCATTTCCTTAATCCGGTAGAATTTAAAAAACTTATTGGCGAACGTTTAATCGATACACTCATTGGTTCAGTGATCGCGGCCATTGCTGCACGGTTTATCTTTCCCGTATGGCAGCACAATCAGATTCAGTCAGCCATGAAGAAAACGTTAATGACCAACACCACTTATTTTTTAGCGGCCTGGAATGCGCTCCGGGATCCAAACCGTACACGTCAGTACAATGCAGCGCGTAACGAGGCGATTGTAGCGCTCACAAATCTGACCGACAATTTTCAGCAGATGCTGGTAGAGCCGGTCTCTTCACGACAATCATCACAGGTACACCAGTTTGTGATTGCCAGTCACTCGCTGATCAGCAGGATATCATCGCTTACTGCGAAAGACCTGGCAGACGGTGAAACCGCTAAACTGTGGGTTGATACCATTGTGGATACATTACAACAGGCAGTAGCAAACCTGGATATGGGAGAAAATGAGAAAGTCACATCCCTTGCCATCAACACTGACCATCTTCCGGTGTTACCTGAGCTTCATCCCTTGTCGATTGTGCTGGGTCTTGCCCGTGATATTCACACGATTGCAGCAAACCGGGCAGCGTAAAGCAGTCTGAAATCCCTCAAATCAAACCGGAAAGGCGGATAGTTCGGAAAATAAACCGTCTTATAAACTTGTTTAGACTAATTCTATCTAACACATTTGCGTGTAGAATCATTCTAAAGAAGATGCTTAAAGCACCTTGCCCGAACCGAATAGCCCTTTTTTTAATTGCCATACTGGTAATTATATCCTCTGATTCGATTGCACAGACTGCCAGTCTGCGTGGTAAGGTGACAGATGAGTCAGGTCAGCCTGTTCAATATATGTCAGTCTTCATCAAGCAGACAAGCTCGGGTGCCGTTACCGATAAGGATGGCGACTTCAGGATTGATAACCTGCCTCACGGACAATATGATGTGACCATCTCCGGGGTTGGTTATACCACACAGACTTTATCCGTAGCCGTTCCTTCGCAGCCACTTTCGATCACACTTGCTACATCAGAGGAGCAACTGGAAGAGGTAACAGTAGAAGGAAAATCAGAAACACAGATCGCCAGGGAACAACCCATAAAGGCCGATGTAGTCGACCTGAAAGCACTGTCTACTCAACCGGCTTCCATGGTCGAAGTCATGAACCGGTCAGCAGGTATCCGCATCCGGCAGACAGGAGGTCTTGGTTCCACGGCCAATCTGATGCTGAATGGGTTTCAGGGCTCGGCTATTAAATACTTTAAAGACGATGTGCCGATGGATTACCTCGGAGCCGGATATAACTACACGTTGGTGCCAGTCAATGTGCTGGATCGCGTAGAGGTTTATAAAGGTGTTCTGCCAACAAAGCTTGGCGCTGACGCGCTGGGAGGGTGTATCAATCTCGTCACGAAGAAATTTTACAAACGCTATGCAGAAGCATCGTATGAATACGCATCATTCAATACCCATCGTGCTTCATTGAATGTTTTTTATCCGGATACCGCCAACCATTTTTACGTTGGGGGCGAAGCATTTTATAATCACTCCGATAACAACTACGAAGTAACCGTAGACATTACCGATCCGGAAAAAGGAAATCAGTTCGAGGATAAGGTACGATTGTTTCACAATCGGTTTACGCATTATTATGGAGAGATATATGGTGGCATTACCAACACCGGATGGGCCGATGATTTCAGAATAAGTCTGGCGGGTTACCATATTGACCGGGAAAATCAACATGGTTCAAACATGAGCCAGGCTTTCGGAGCATCTACCAGTACGCAATACTCAGTTATCCCATCATTACGCTATAAGAAAGCATTTGCAAAAGGACGCCTGCGATTTGATCAGTTCCTGGTGGCCAATACAATCCATACTGAACTGGTAGATACCGCAAGAGGCACATACGATTGGTATGGTAATTTTCATCCGGCCTCTTCAAGACGGGGAGAAATAACGACACGCGGGTCCATGTCTGATATTGGTTTCTCTTACTTCATTTCCCGCAGCAACATTGCACTGGATGTAAGCCCCGATCATACCCTGGAATGGAATGTAGTGCATAGCCGGTTTTCACGTAAGGGAAGTGATCCGCTCGGGCTCACTTTTGCAACCTCAGGAAGAGATATATTATCGGTTCCAGCATATTACAACAAGACCATCGTATCGATGGGATTACAAAGCGAATTCTTGGAGGGTAGAATTGTCAATAACCTGATCGGAAAATTTTACTATTCAGAAATTGAAGCCACCGATGGGGACTTCTATGGCAATGAAGAAGTTCGTGATGCATACTATACACGGTGGGGCATAGCCGAAGCGGTCAAGTTTCTTACCGGTGAAAGATCGTTTATCCGGATTTCTGCAGAAGCCACAACCCGTCTGCCTGAGCCGGAAGAAATTTTTGGCGATGGAAATCTGAAAGTTTCAAACTTTGAGCTCAAACCTGAGCGAAGCTTTAATACGAACCTCGGCTATCGCTTTGACAGCAAACGTTATTCACTTGAGGTGAACGGATTTTACCGGATCACGCGTGATGGAATATTGAATGTTCCGTACAACTTCCTCTATAACCGACATGAAAATGTTGAGCATACAAAAGGCCCGGGCCTTGAAGCTGACATGACCTATAATATTACTGAATGGCTAAACGTAAACGGTAATTTCACATACCAGGAACCGCGCATATTTGATACGGGCAATGCCGAGAAGGAGGGATCGAGGCAACGGAATACGCCTTACTTCTTTGCGAATCTGGGTGCGAATTTTTCGCGTGCCAGCGTATTGGGCACACGGGACAGACTACAGGTCTACTGGTACTTCACGTTTGTCCGTGAGTACTACCTTGACTACGTGCCAAAAGACCGGGAACCAGACGGGGTTCTTGGGCTTTGGGGAAAAGCTCAATTTGATGCATCCCGGGTTATTCCAAATCAAAGTACACAAACACTAGGATTCACCTACAAACCGCTGGGAGATCATCTCACGTTCGGATTCCAATGCAAAAATATCTTTAACAAGGACGTCTTCGATAATTTCAAATTACAAAATGCCGGAAGAAGTTTCCACCTTAAAGCGACCTATACCATTCAATAAAATAAACACAACAATTAGTAATGAAAGCTATGAATATTTTTAATGTCCGCTTCTGGTTTGCATTCGCGGCAATCGCCATCCTTGGAGCCTGTAGTGATGATGATGAGAATCCGAATGAAGGAGGCAAAGATGGATACCTCATCATGACGGCAACCGAAAAATGGGATGCCGGTTATTTTACATCGTATGATGATTTTCCGGAAGGCGAAGTTGAAAAAATTACAGATCAGTCACTTCAGATCGGAACGGCTTTTGGATTTCGTTCTTTTGAAAACTGGATTTTCATCAGCAGCAACGCTGCCGGTGATGCGGGCGTTCAGAAATACAGCCTTCGTGAAGATGGAACATTAAAGGATGAAGGATTCCTGCCAACCGCTGATTACCTGCAATACCTGGTAGTCGATAAAACACATGGTTACTACCTGGACATCAATCGTTCTTCTATCAACCTGCAAACCTTTAATCCTTCCACGATGGAGCGCACCGGTGAAGTTGATCTTTCTTCGCTGGTAAAGGAAAAGATCGGTGACACCGATGTAGAGTACCAGGTTATCGGCCAGCACACGCTGGCAGCAAAAGAAGGAAAGCTCTATGCAGGCATCACGTATGGTACGATCACCGGTCAGGGATTTGGTGATGACATCGTTGACTACATTGAATTTGCTGTAATCGACATAGCTACCAATACGCTTCAGAAAACCATCAAGTATGAAGGACTGAAGTCCATTGGCTGGGGTTCATCCGGCAACAAGATGTGGACACTCGGTGATGATGGGGCACTGTATTTCTGCAGCACCGGACTTCGCGTAGGTATGGCCACATCAAGTGTTATTCGTATCAAAGCCGGTGAAACGGAATTCGATGATGAGTGGATCATCAAGGCTACTGACTACATCGGCCCAAGCTCCATTGCAACGGTGTTAGTAAAGGATGGAACACTTTACCTGGAGCTTGCCTCTGAAGCATTGCTTGATGACTTCTCCAACCTGCAGGATATCATCTTTGATTACTACGCGATCGACATCGACACAAAAGAAGAAACCAAGATCACCGGTATGCCGCAGCACCACTATGCGTGGGCAAATGAGCAGGCTATCACCGAAATAGATGGTGACATCTACTTCTGGGTAAGAAACCTGGATGATGATATCGATGGTTACTACAAGCTTAATGAGAACGGAACCAGCGCTACACAGGTATTCAACGTAGAGCACGATGGATTCATGTGGGGGTTTGTAAAGCTGGACGACTAAGAATTTTATGCATCTCCCGGACCTGAAAGGGTCCGGGATTTTTTAATCACATACTGATCGACTATGACCATCACGAAAACTTCAGCACGCATCTGGTTCGAGATCCATAAATGGACAAGCCTGATCTGCACCGCATTTCTGTTAATGCTTTGTCTTACCGGATTGCCGTTGATTTTTCATGAAGAGATCGATCACCTTACCGGCAAGGAACCGGAGGCTAAGGAGATGCCTGCCAATACTCCGAAGATGGACCTGGATGCCATTGAAGAGATTGCGTTGAAACAATACCCCAGCAATGTGATCCGCTACATGTTCTGGCAGAAAGATGAGCACCCCAACGTGGTGTTGGTCAGCCTGGCCGACAGCCTGAATGCACCTCCGGATGTAGCCAATTTTGTTTCCATGGATGAACGCACGGGTGAAGTGCTTCAGCAGCCCCGGTTCGATGAAGGTTTTATGTACGTGATCTACAAACTGCATGTCGACATGTTTGCCGGCATAGGAGGTAAGTTGTTTCTCGGTTTGATGGGATTGCTTTTTGTGGCATCCATTATTTCGGGGATCATGTTGTATGGTCCGATCATGAAGAAGTATGACTTCGGTATGGTGCGTGCGGAAAAATCTACGCGGATCAAATGGCTGGATTTACATAACATGCTGGGCGTAGTGACGCTGATATGGGCGTTGGTAGTAGGCATCACGGGTGTGATCAATACCACATCGGATATTGTGCTCGGTCTCTGGCAGATGGGTCAACTGGCTGAAATGGTAGAGCCGTACAAGAACACCGCACCACTGGAAGGAGAACTGAGTCCTATTGATGCTGCTGTTAAGACGGCACAGGAACGTGCACCCGACATGAACCCTTCGATTGTTGCGTATCCCGGAACGATATTTTCAAGCCAGCATCACTATGCTGTATTCATGCGGGGAACAACACCGGTTACGTCCAAGCTCATCAAGCCTGCTCTTGTCGATGCCAGGAACGGAAGCCTAACCGACATGCGTGACATGCCCTGGTATGTAAACATGCTTTTCATTTCCCAACCACTTCATTTTGGAGACTATGGCGGAATGCCGTTGAAGATCATCTGGGCATTGTTTGATGTGATCACCATTGTGATCCTGGCAAGCGGACTCTACCTCTGGTTTGCACGCAGGAAATCTGCTGAAGCACAAATGGCCCGCATTGAATCCATGGCCATGGAAATGGAAGAGGCAACTGCTTAAACTAACACATTGATGAAAACTTTTATTCACCTCTGGAAATATCCTGTTCTGCTGGGCATACTCACTACCTTTGGATTACTGGCTGCACTTACCGGCACCGGATTATGGCATGTGTTGTCCTGGATCGCCATGGTCATCCCTGTACTGGTTTGTGTACGCTATGGTTTTTTCCTGGAGAAGAAGGTGAGAAGAACCGGAAACTGATCCGGTCAGATCACATCGCTTTCATTCCGCCTTTCCCGGATGTGTTGATCTGATATAATTACTCCTTATTCCGTTCGTAGGCTTTTTACCGGATTAACCTTAGCGGCCTTCAGCGACTCATAGCTCACCGTAAGCAAGCTGATCAGTAAGGCTACACCACCAGCACCGGCAACAAGTATCCAGTTGAAATCTACGCGGTAAGCAAAACCTTGCAACCATTTATCCATGCCATACCACGCCAATGGTGCAGCGATCAGCATCGCTATGCCTACCGGAATGATGAAACAGGTGTTCAGCAGATAAACAATATTGACGATGGAGGCTCCCAGAGCTTTTCGAATGCCGATCTCGCGGGTTCGTTGTTCGGCAATGTAAGCTGACAATCCATACAAGCCGAGACAGGAAATGATGATGGCCAGCAGCGCAAACACAAAGAATAACGTACCCACTTGTTTTTCACTCTGGTATAAATTCGCGAGATCCTGATCAACAAAGTTATAAGCGAACGGATATACATTTTCCATACTGTTCCATACGCTTTCGAGCGCTGCAAGTGTCTCATGAGTCTTTCCGGATTCAGCTTTTACCGTCACAACACCTCCCCATTTATTGGCGCCCAGGATCATCGGCTCGATCATTTCCTGTAGTGGCTTGAAGTTGAAATCCTTTACAACACCGATGATAACTCCTTTCGTGTCCCACATCTCCACGGGTTGACCAATAACAGACTCTGCCGTGAAGCCCATGGCTTCAGCGGCCTTCTCATTAATGATGAGGTTGGTGGAATCACCCCGTAATTCATGGTAAAAATTTCTTCCGCTGACAAGCTGCATGTCATATACCGGTATGAAATGTTCATCGATGAACAGGAGCGCAAACATGATTTGTTTATCCGGATCTTTACCCGGCCACGACACACTGGCTGTTCCGGAAACGTGGTTAGTGGGGAGCCCGGAAGTAAACGTGGCATTCGCGGTAGCGGGATTAGCACTGAACGCAGTTCGCCACATGTTCATTTTAGCATGCACATCACCATGCAACTCCACGTAGAGGAGATTCTCTTTGGTAAAACCCAGATCTTTGTTGCTGATGTACTGTCGTTGCTGATACACAATGGCCGTTCCAGCCAGCAGCACGATGGAAACAACGAACTGTGTAACCACAAGAAAATTCCGGAAGATCACACCACCGGTACCTTTCACATCTTTCTTCAGTACCCTGACAGGCGTGAAACCCGAGAGAATGAAAGCCGGGTAGAGACCCGACAATATTCCGGTTATCAGTGTAACTCCACCCAGGAGTAAGAGCGTAAACGGATCATTCAAATCCACTGCGAGATGTTTCCCCGTAAGATCATTCACAGCGGGTAAGGCAAGTATAGCGATCACTATAGATATCATCAGCGCAATAGAACTGATCACAATCGATTCACCCAGGAACTGATTGATAAGCTGCCACCGGACAGCACCGGCCACTTTTCGTAGTCCTACTTCTTTCGCGCGTCTGGCTGCACGTGCTGTTGAAAGGTTCATGAAGTTAATACAGCCGATCAGAACAATGAATACGGCAATGATCATGAAGATGGTGACGTACTGAGCACTTCCATGTCCGGGTACATCAGCCATGAAATCGGAGTGAAGGTGAATGTCGGTGAGAGGCTGCAGGCTGAACTGTACTTTTACCCTGGCTTCATTCGCGAGGAATAACGCATCGGCTTTTTTAATGACGTCATTCAGGAATACTTCATCCTTGGCCGTATCAAAGCTGATGTAACTGAAATAATCAAAATTACCCCAGATGTTCTCTTTGATGTTGTTTTCCCGCGTGGCGATATAGGCCCAGGGAAGCAACATGTCAAACCTAAGGTGAGAGTTGCCTGCAGGTTTCTCCAGAATACCGGTTACTACAAAATCGTCTGTGTTGTCCTTGCGAAGTGTCTTGCCCAATACATCTGCAGTACCGAAGTATTTGAGAGCGAGTTCCTCACTGAGGATCACGCTGTTGGGTTGTTGCAGTGCAGTTTCTACATTACCCTGCTTCAGCCTGAAGTCAAATACCTGGAAGAAGGAGGGCTCTGCATAGAATCCATTCTTCTCTTCGAACTTTCTGTCGTTGGCCTGGAACATAGCACTTCTCAGATCTGACATGCGTGTATGGTGTGTTATGGCAGGAACGGCTTCCGCTAAAGCCGGTGCCATCGGTGCGGGACTGATCGCTACACTCAGATCAGTAGCTGATGCGGTAAGCCGGTATGTCCGGTTAGCTTTTTCGTGGAAGGTATCAAAACTGCGTTCATCCTGCACCCAGAGAAAAATGATCAGGCTGCTGGCCAGGCCGATGGCAAGACCTGTGATATTTATAAAAGAGAATGCTTTCTGGCGGGAGATGTTCCGGAAGGCAAGTGTCAGATAATTTCGAAACATAGGCAGGTATTTCTGCTAAGACTCCAAAACGGAGGGTTGGTTACAGGATCTCCGCTATAAATTTGCTGCTTCTACACCCACCAGCTTGTTGTAAAAACTTTGTTCAGTCCAGTCATACTAATGTGTGCATGTGAAACCTGGTCAATAGTCATTAGGAATACACTATTATGAATATGGAGAGAATTACATGAATGTGTATTTCCAATGACTATTGACCAGTGACTAATGCCTCGCGTGCCATGAAGTATGCTGTGAATCTGATTTTCTCATTACGTCACGAAGCAGAAGTTTCTTCTTTCCGGCCATGCGGCTTCCCGTATCAGGGATAAACAAATGGGAAAAGTTGTACAGGTCAAATCCCAGTTTGTCAAGGGTTTGTTCAACCTGAGATGTTGGGTTGGAAGAATTGTAATTGTTGATATTGGCTTGATAGTAAGTCGCATAAAAGTCAAGCTGATTACGGGCGATTCCATCGAAGTCCGTCAGCGTGCCACCCAGGTTATAAAACATCACATGAAAATCAAGAGGACTGGCTACGCCCTTACGATAAACATACCCCATACCCAGGTGCATATCCGGAAACCCTCCGGGAATGGTGATGGTTTCAAAGTTGTTCGAAGTATTCGGTTCATCGGCAACACCGCTCAGGAATCCATCGATATAAACAAAGATATCCATGTTAACTGCACCGGGTGCGAGACCGGTGTCATCCCATTCAAGCAGTACAAGATTGTCATCCTCCATGATGCGGAGGGTATGCGTTACTTCCGCAGCAACTGACGTGTTGATCTTTCCGGGGCCATGAACTTCCTGGAGGGTAATCGATACCGTTTCATACGGAATATCATTTTCGTCCAGGTGATCTTCATCATACTCCCAGTTGAAATCTTCCCAAAGTCGCAATTTGAGAACTGCTTCGGTCGTCCCTTTCATGATGGTCAGCATTGATCCATTGATTCCTACTCCTGCACCCGCCTCAAAAGTATAGTCCGAGAGATTGTTGACATTGGTCTCACGTAAGGCTGTGCCACTGATCAGTACATCGATAGAAATATCGTCAGGGGCTGGCTCGCTTAGGGTAAGTACGATCGGAATGATCCTGCCGGTTGCACCCTGGATCAGCCCGGGGTGAAATGATTCCAGTGTTCCATCAGACTCTTTGACCTTTTGCTGGGATACTTCAAACCGGATTTGAGTAACCGGATTTTCATCATCACTACAGGAAATCAACAGGAGAAAAGCAAACGTGCAGGCAGCAACTGCTTTCGAACAAAATAACGGACTAGGCATAGAACGGTCTGGTTAAGGATAGGCGTGAAGATAGGTGTTACCGGATAATAGT
>DASXWH010000037.1:0-2745 GCA_036503775.1 Ohtaekwangia sp. | reverse complement strand
AATAAAAAAGTGGTTGGTGCATCGGTTTATACGCGTGACATTTCTGAGCTGAAAAAACAAACAGCTGAACTCATTGAAGCCAACAAAAAGATCGGTGACCTGAAGCTGATGGCATTACGATCGGTAATGAATCCGCATTTCATTTTTAATGCGCTGAATTCAATACAATACTTTATCGCGAAGAACGACCGGCAAAACGCCATCAATTACCTGTCGACTTTTTCCAAGCTGATCCGGGGCGTACTGAATCATTCGGTTCATGATAAGATCAGCCTCATCGATGAACTGGATCTGCTGAAGTATTACATAAACCTGGAGATGGTGCGTTTCGAAAATAAATTTGATTTTAAACTGACCATCGACCCCGAGCTTGATCTGGAAAATATCGAGATACCTTCACTGCTCATTCAGCCTTATGTGGAAAATGCCATATTGCACGGATTGAACAATAAAAGATCACACGGTACTTTGGCGATTTCAGTGCGGTACGATGACGACAGGGTTTTGTTTGAAGTAGAAGATGATGGAGTAGGGCGGGAAGAATCCAAGAGGCTGCAGGCACAGAACTTTCCCAAGCATAAATCAATGGCAACGGTGCTGACGGAGGAGCGATTGAATCTGATTAATGAACGGGAGAATGTTTCTTTTAAAACAGACGACCTGGTAGACAGTGCCGGAAATGCAGCCGGTACACGGGTCAGTATCTGGGTCCGGTTCTGAATAAAGTCAGTAAACGTAGAATATGATCAATTGCATAATAGTAGATGATGAGCTCAAGAGCCGTGAAAGCCTCAAGATTCTCCTGGAGGATTTCTGTACGAATGTAACTGTACTGGCGTTGTGTGAAACAGTTGAAGAGGCGATGGAAGCCATAAACAAGCACAAGCCGGATGTGGTGTTCCTGGATATTCAGCTTCAGCGTGAAACGGGTTTCGATCTGTTGACCCGAATTGCTGAAATAAGTTTTGAAGTGATCTTCACTACGGCCTATTCCGAATATGCCATCAAGGCTTTCAAGTTCTCTGCGATCGATTACCTGCTTAAACCCATCGATATAGAAGAACTGAAACGTTCTGTGGCGAAGGTCGAGAAACGAAAAGGCGATACCATCACCACGCGTCTGAAAGAATTAATGAACAACCTGAAGAGCAATTCCACCGACAATTATAAACTCGCTTTGCCTACCTCGGATGGATTGGTGTTTATAAAGATGCAGGATATCATCTATTGTGAAGCTTCCAGTAACTACACAGATATCACCCTTGCGGATGGAAAAAAATATGTTGTAAGCCGTACGTTGAGAGAGTATGAAGAATTACTTGAAGCGCATAACTTTTACCGGATTCACAATTCATACCTGATCAACCTGTCAGCCATCAAAAAATATGTGCGTGGAGATGGAGGATACGTGGTCATGTCAAATGATAAGTCGCTGGATGTTTCCAAGCGCAAGAAAGATGGATTTCTTTCCCGCATAGGAGCGAAAGCCTGAAGGCGTACGGTGCTATCGATTGTGTTGTTTTCCTTTTTGTTTTTTCGCCCGTAGAATAATTTCCACTTACCGGCTTTTCCCGCCCACTTACTAATTCAGTGTACTTTCAGAAACGTGGCCTCCGTAGTATTGGAACTTGATTAAGACCCCGATCATTAATCTGTCACTGTCTGTAATTGGTTTGCTATGTTGTTTTTTGATCAGGATTTGTCGCCCAGGCTGATTTCGGAAGATTCTATCCGTCAGCATCTTCCTTCTATTTTTCAGGATTCCCTCATTGTTGATCTAAAATTCGATATCATCGTAGCCAGCCAGAACGTGCTGGATTTTTTAGAATTTACCAATGACGAGCTGGTAAAGAAGAATATCAATTACCTGGCAGGAAAAGAAAATCTGGCAGAATTTCTTGGAAGAGTACTCGTACCCGGGTTCTTTTCAGAGGAAGTAGTAACGCTCTATACCAAAAGCAATCAGCCGGTTCAGATCAGTATTTCAGGATTTTACCTGGGACTGATCAGCGATATTAACGGTCGCATCATCCTTAAGGTAAAGAACCTGCAGGAGTTAAACGTAGTCAATCAGAAACTTCAACAGCGGAAAGCTGAGCTTGATAAATTCATTTACCGTGTGGCACACGATATCCGTGGGCCACTGGCCACCATCCAGGGTCTTATAAACCTGCTGAAGATCAGAGAAGATAATTCTGAAGTAGACCGGATCATTCAAATGATGGACGCTCATTCCACCAAGCTGGACGAACGTCTTTTTCAAATGGTGTATCTGGCGGAAGCTGACCACGAAGAAGGTATCCCGGTGTACACCATACAATTTTGTACGATTGAAACAGCTCTTCGAAGGGTGATCGAACAAAATGCATTCGTAGATTTTCTTGATTTTCACTTTCAGGCGCCTGATTCTTCCTTTGCCGGGGCTAATGAAATTCTCGTTCAGTCATTACTTTCCAATATTTTATTATACCTGTTGTCACTCCCAAAACAGAAACTGCATAGCCAGATATTTTTCAGGTTCACCCGCGAGCAGCGGAACCTGAAAATCACCATCGGTGCAGACGGTTTTGTTGTGGATGAAAACCTCCGGAAGGCCCTTCATCAGGAAGCCTCTATTTACACGGATATATTAAACTATCCCCGTCTCGTCAATTTTTTTGCGGCCCAGAAAATAGCCTGGAAACTGGATGCCAAAATACTGATGCACTTTATCAGCCTCGAAAAACAGCGCATTACCATTACGAT
>DASXWH010000036.1:0-30995 GCA_036503775.1 Ohtaekwangia sp. | reverse complement strand
GTTGGGGGCAATGCCTTCGGACAAATGAGACAACTGATTATCATATTCATAATTTCATGTGGACTAGGTTCGTGTGACAAGACGCCAGACAATTTTGGCTACGAACAATCCATGACCTTTTTTAAACTTCATGCTGACAGTTTTTTGAAAAGCGAATTACTAAAGTATGACTACAACCCAAGAACGCAGTATTCACTTTCGTTAAATGACACTTTAGTGTATCGCGCTCTCCTTAGACAAGAAGACAACGAATTTGTTGGAGTGTTTGGTGACAAAGGATCAACTGCATTTGCACGACAATTCAAAATCCCAATTGACACAAATTCCGCTTGGGACAGATTATATCTCAAGACCGACTCCATTCATTACGCTTTAGAGCTTGAGTTGTATAAACATCCAAATGAAGTTATCAATTCAGACACAATAAAAGCAGACATAAAAACAACAGGAAATTATTCAATACCTGTGAAGTTGATGGACAATCCAATCAAGTACTTCTCCTCACTTGACAATGAGAGAAAAAAATATAAAATACTGGACTTTAGAAAATTGAGAATTGGGGGAATAATTGAAGTGAATTTCTCCGTGACAGATTATCTCTTATATTTTCCAACTGACAGCAAAATCGAGGAGAAGCAATTTCAAGACTACTGGGACAAGGAAGTTAAACGTGGTAAAAAGCTTGACGACAATTGGTACTACTATAAAAGAGAAAGACCATTGGACAACGGATAAAGGCACATGCCCCCAACAAAATGTTTATGCAATGGTGGGGTGTGTGCAAGCTTTAAGTTTTTATCTTCGTTCAACGTTTGGTCACGTGGGACAAATACGTTTTCAAAAGCCCACCACTGCATAAACACAGACGTTGTGTGTCATTAAGTGAAACCTTATGAGTTGGACTGACAATGAAATATTACTAAATCAACGACCAACTATGGCGAGTCGTGATTTATTTCAAGCTGTCTGTGACGAAATTGCCAAATACTATGAGAATAAGGGATTTAAATATTCGAGGTCTAAAACAGTTTTAACCTATAAGGACGAGGAAATAAAATTACAGTTGGGTTTTAGTTCAAGTCGGTCTAATACTGCCGGAAGCCACGTAGCTTTAGAAATTCTACCAACTATTTATTCTCTTGATGTAATACAACAGAACAAATCAACGATTTCTTCAAAAGTGGCAAAAGGGTTGATCTTAGGACACACGGATTTCTTTACTCATAAAAGCAACATAAATAGAGAAAAGAAAATAGTGAGACAGATCTTTGGCGACATATTGGAGATGGATCCAAGATCAGAATTTGATATTGTAATAAAGGATAATCATTACTGCAATATTTGGGATATAGACGGACATAAATTCAAGAAAATTCTAGAATTCATTGACCATAAAATTCTACCTATGATTGATGTTGTTAAGGATGAACGTAAGCTTATTGAATTTATTGACGACAAGCCACCTTACATTTACCAAAGTTTGAAAGGAGAAGGAGTAAACTCTGACTTTGTACCGTATTGCAATCTTAAGTTTCCAGATTTAAGAATTGAAGAAAGATTGGGCGCATAACGACACACAACAAAATGTTTATGCCAGCTTGGGGTTCAGTGTTGCTATCAAGTTTAGTTTTCCTAATTTCGTCCAGCAACGTAGGACAGTGACGCGCCTCGAAAACCCAAGCCGTCATAAACATAAACGTTAGCGCCAATTCTTAGGACATGAAAACCACCGGACTGATAAAATTTTTGATTATTGTAGTCAATGCGACATTGATTTTTGTTTTACCATGGCCAAGCGAGCCAGAAGGTTTACTGACATCCCCGATACTTCCATTTGTTTTAATGACTGGACTCATTCCGGGATATTACGTCTTCATGAGAAAGGAGAAAAAGGAAAGATTAAAATGGCCGAATTGGAACACAAATCTTTTCAACCCAAAAGGGGACACAGCACTTGGAAACATTGACTTCTTCGGGACTTTATTTGCAGTCATTGGACTTTCAATGATTGTAAGTAATAAAGTGAACTATGACGAATTAAGTAAAGTCGGAATGACTTCGGTTTCATTCGGACTCGGTATCTTAAGTGGACTACTATTGACCATCAAATTTGGACAACGATCAAAGACTAGCGACTGAGACGACTCGAACTGGCGCTAACAATGAACTGTTTATGCAATGCGGGGGTTCAGTGTAGGTATTAAAAGTAATTTCTTAATTTAGTTTTGTGTAGGGGGACAGAGACGTGCAGGTCGGACAAAACATTTCGCTTCGCTACATTCTTTTGCCCTCCTATTCCCCCCTGCCCGTGTTGGTGTTTAGCGCAGCGTCACCAACACGATTCCGCAAACTCCGCTATCAACCCATTACATTGAATCAAAAAAGACAATGCTTTCCGGTATTTCAATAAAGTCCGGAATTTGGTTTACAACGATACGCCAACATGCCTTTGTATAATGAATAACATAAAGTGCCGCATTTTATTAGAATGTGGATTTTTTTTAATTCAGTTTATGTAAATTGGTTGGTGACGCTGCGCTAAACGCCAACCAAAAGGCGGAAGGTAGTTGTCTAAACCAGACCAGTCAGTCCAATGGATTTGAATTTCAATAGAAGTATTAGTTTGTTAGTAGGTGTTATTGCATTGACAACCTTAACAATTCTTCCTTCCTGCGGTTCGGAAATCAAATACGAAGTTAGTTTTGAAAATACGACCAGCTACAAGTTGGATAGTTTGCGAGTTGGTGTGATGGATGATACCATTCTGACAATTCCCGCGCATGGGAGGTCAGGACCCTTTACAGTTAGCCGCATTGACAATTTGGCGAGCTACTTTAGTCAGCCTGGATTTAGTTTAACAGTATTGGCATACTCAGACTCCAATACCGTTTACAAAAATAGAATTGGTAGAGTGTTTGCCTTTGAGGACCTGGAGGAAAGAAAACTGAATACGGTTTTTGTTCTACTTGACACGAGCAATTACTATAGCAGTTGCAAGTTTTGGTTCAGTCCGAATAAGGATGGGGAATAAACGAGACCCTCTGCTGACGCGGAAGTTATTTCCGTCCCCTTGTAGAAACGGATAAGTTGGTAAATCTATTTCCGGAACTTAGCCCCGATACACCCTCTCGCCCTCCCCGCCTTGTTGGTGTTTAGTCACCAACAAGTTGATACGACAGTCCCATCAGAGTTCTCCCGGGCCTCCCGGGGACTCTTATGGAGCGAACTCACTTTTGTTTTACAACCAACTCTATACGCTATAGCATCTATTCTTCAGAATTGGAACGTATTGCCGCAATCTGTAGTTAGATGAACAACTGATTCACCTTCAGGAATAAACGGACATTATAAAGAGGTAAATAATTTTCATAATTTGCGGAATTATTTACATGAAAGCGTATGGCAAACATTATAGATGAGGTTTCAAGGACATTTAGCGAATACCTCTTATTACCGGGACTAACAAAAAAATCCCACACCCCTGACAGGGTGAACTTGCAGACACCACTCGTTAAATTCAAAAAGGGAGATACTCCGGCCATTTCGCTGAATATTCCATTCGTCTCGGCCATCATGCAGTCGGTGTCAGACAGCGGACTGGCCATTGCCCTGGCAAAGGAAGGAGGCCTGTCGTTTATCTTCGGCTCCCAGACTATCGAAGATCAGGTTAAAATGATCCGGGATGTAAAGAAATATAAAGCCGGATTTGTCGAGAGCAGAGCCAACCTGACCCCTGAACATACACTCAAGGATGTGTTGGCGTTAAAAGAAGAGACGGGTTTCTCAACAGTCGGAGTAACCGATGATGGAACACCGTCTGGCAAACTTCTGGGTCTGATCACCAGCCGCGATTACCGGGTGAGTAAGGATAGCCTGGACAGGAAGGTGAAAGACTTCATGACACCTGTATCAAAACTGATCACCGCTAAACATGGCATTACCTTGAATGGCGCCAATGATACCATTTGGGAACATAAACTAAACGCCCTGCCTATTGTTGATGAAAATCAGCGGTTAAAATATTTTGTATTCCGGAAAGATTATGACAATCACATTGAACACCCGGATGAACTTTCCGATACACAGAAAAGATTGATCGTAGGCGCAGGGATTAACACCCGCGATTTTGCCGAAAGAGTTCCGGCTTTGGTGGAAGCCGGTGTAGATGTTTTATGTATCGACTCATCGGATGGATTCTCGGAGTGGCAAAAAGAAACCATTCAGTTCATAAAGAGCAAGTACAACGGTAAGGTTCTGGTAGGTGCAGGTAATGTGGTGGATAAGGATGGTTTTCTGTATCTGGCAAAAGCCGGTGCCGACTTTGTGAAGGTGGGTGTCGGTGGTGGTTCCATCTGTATTACTAGGGAACAAAAAGGAATAGGCAGGGGACAGGCCACTGCGCTTATTGATGTGGCAAGTGCCCGGGACGAATACTTCAGGGAAACGGGTGAGTATATTCCGATTTGTTCCGATGGCGGTATTGTACAGGATTACCACATGACACTGGCGCTGGCCATGGGCGCAGACTTTTTAATGATGGGCAGATACTTTGCCCGCTTCGATGAAAGCCCGACACGGAAATTATTTGTCGGTGGAAATTATGTAAAGGAATATTGGGGTGAAGGCTCTAACCGCGCCAGAAACTGGCAACGCTACGACATGGGCGGAAACAACAGTTTGAAATTTGAAGAAGGTGTGGATAGCTATGTTCCATATGCCGGGAAGCTTAAAGACAATTTAGACCAGACACTGGCCAAGATCAAATCAACCATGTGCAGTTGTGGTGTGTCTTCCATTAAAGAATTGCAGTCCGACAGTAAGCTGACGTTGGTTTCATCGACAAGTATTATTGAAGGTGGAGCGCATGATGTTATTATAAAAGATAGTAGTAATTAAGGGTGACACAATTGCAGATCAAAAAGGCGGGCCTCTGTTACCTGAGTATTGGCGCTGGCGTTATGGTCCTTGCAACGTTGTGTGTTTATTTTTCTTATTTAAGTCCGTACAACAGGGAAGTGAGTACAGTCATCTCCGGAAGCTACGTGTTCTATTTTTTAGTCATTGGTTCGGTTATAATTTCTTTTATTAACATCCCCATTTTTGCAATCACCGGACTCATAATGTTGTTCAGGAGGCAGCGGATTGGTCTTGGGATACTTTTATGGACAGTGACGGCTGTTTTTATTATGGTAGGCAGAATGGTGGGAGACGCCTGGTAGAGTGGTCAGTAAAAAGCCAGCTTGCCTAAAACTTTTTAGCCTCATTGATAATCCTGAAGTGTACCCTATCCACTCAGTAAACAAAAGGTATGACCTCATTTACTCCAACCCGCATCTGGCTAGTCATTACACTGATAACGCTTCTGCCCGTTATTCAGGCAACAGCGCAAAATACATCTTCCATAGTCATTCAAGGCTATGTGTATGATCACGAAACGCAGAATCCCTTACACTATGTAAACATCCAGCTCAAGGGTAGCAACATCGGCACTGTAACGAACAGCAGGGGAGAATTTAAGTTAAGTGTTACTTCCATTCATGCGCGTGACAGTGTAAGGATATCGTATGTAGGATTTCAGATGCAAACGCTGGCCATCAGCAGTCTTACCGGAAATGCACGGATCTACTTAAAAGAGGAGCAGGAAATGTTAACTGAAATAACGGTCACAGCACAATCAGCGCTTTCCATAGTAACCACAGCGCTCAGAAAGATCGATGACAATTATTTCGCTCAGCCTTATAACAGTACCGGATTCTATCGGGTAACATCAAAACGGGATACCCGATACATGCACCTTTCGGAAGCGGTATTTGAACTTCACAACGCAAAGAAGGAAAATCAGTTCAAGCTCGTAAAGATGCGGGCTATAAAAGATGAAAAAGCATCACACGGTCTGGATCTTGGATTGAAGCCCGGGGGAGTGATTGAAATGGATGTGATTCATCACCCGGCTGAACTGAGTTTCCTGAAAGAAAAAGAATTGAAGGAGTATGTCTTTCAGGTGGAGGACCAAAGCACCTATATGGATCAGGAGGTATATGTAATTTCTTTTGACCAGGCAGATGGATTGAAGAAGGCCGGCTACAAGGGCCGGCTTTACATTGATGTCAGTTCCTATGCTATCGTTTACCTCGATGTTGCCCTGAGTCCAAAAGGACTTCAGTACTATAAATTCGGTGATGCCGCACAGCGAACGCTGATGAACATTATGGATATACACATCGATATGCTGGACAACCGCTACCAGATTTCCTACACAAAGAGAGGTGACCGGTATTATCTCAGCACGGTGGGTAACGATGCTGTTCTGTCTTTTCGCAGCAGCCGGTATCACTACAATTTTCTGGCCGACACGCGGGTTGACTATGTGGTAACGGATATGAACTTTGATAATGCCATTGAGTTCACAAACCAGGAAACTTTGGGTAACAGCAAATTGATCGAAGAACAGGATTCACCATATGACAAAACGTTCTGGGATGATTATAACATTATACTTCCGGATGCGGATTTTATCTCCATCGCGAAGATCATTGAGGCGAATAACAAAGCTAACGACACCCGTACCGAGCTTGAAAACAAGCTGAGCAAATACCCGAAGGAAAAACCGGCACGCATCGATTCTATCTTGTCGTTTTATAACCGGAAGGATCTCTTTAATGGTAATGCGCTGATAGAGCACAACGGCAAGTTGATTCTTGAAAAAAGTTTTAACAATGTGCTTACGCGAAATGCACTGAATACCCCTTTCCGGATTGGTTCAACCAGCAAGACTTTTACTTCCATGCTGATCATGCAGCTGGAAAATGACGGGCTTCTGAAATTAAATGACCCCGTAAAGAGATACCTCCCTGATTATCGTCACGGGGATATTACCATTGAACAATTGCTGACGCATCAATCCGGTATTCCAAACTACCTCGCTAAAAACGAATACGTAACCCGGCTCTTTGAGAAAGAATATGCTACCCCAGACCTGATCAAACTCTTCTGCAGTGATTCGCTGGAGTTCGAGCCGGGAAGTAAATTCCAGTATTCCAATTCCGGGTACATAGTGCTTAGTGGCATTATTGAGGCTGTGTCTGGTAAACCATATAGAGATGTATTGAAAGAAAGAATACTTGACCCGTTGCAGATGAACGATACCTATGCAGGTAAGTCTGCAGACACTACAAGCCTGGCGAAAGGATTTATGTATGGTAAACCTGAACCCGTCTATTTTGCGCAAAACGTAGTCGGGGCAGGAGGGATTACCTCAACGGCAGGCGACTTATTAAAATGGAGTCACGCACTGAATGAAGCGAAACTGCTCCCGCAGTCAAAAATGGATCTGCTGTTTACACCGCGTGCAGCGTATACCGACTGGGATGCTGACTATGGTTATGGCTGGATGCTGGATAAATATATGTTCAGGGCATCTAAGGATCATGCGATCCGGTATCACCCGGGCACCGACTTTGGTTTTTATACCATGTTTCTGAAACAGCCTGACGAAAAGATCACCATCATACTGTTGAATAACACCGGTGATTTTCCCCGGTTTGAAATTTCAGACCTGATCCTCAATGCGCTGAATTGAACGCGGTCCGTTAACCACAACACAAACATTCGGCTGTTTATAAATTATTCACATCAATAAATGGGCTGTGGTAAAATTTGTATTTTAGTTCTGATGTTAGTTTTTAAATACTCACTGGTATTCGGTTCCGTAGGAACCACCTATTGGTAGTCCCGGGTTTTAACCCGGGCTTTTGTTGGTTGATGCTGCTCACAACCTTAAACCTTGAACTTTAGACTTTAAACCAGTGACATGAATATAAAGCAACTAACCACCTGGAGCGGAGAGATCAACAGGCGTGATTACCTCATCTGGGGTACCATACTCTTTGCGGTTAAATACAACCTCGACAGGCTCGCAGGCTTTGCATTTAATAAGCGCTGGTACATCTCTGATTATTTTATTCAGGCCGATCAACTCGCGGTGCAGGAGTTGAATCCGGATGACCAGATCTTTTACCTGGTGCTCCTACTATTATCGTTGCCATTCATCTGGTTTGGAACAGTGTTATGTGTGAAGCGGCTGCGGAATGCAAAACTTCCCGCATGGGCCGTCCTATTCTTCTTTATCCCCTTCATAAACCTCCTCCTCTTTTTAATCCTTTCGGCTATACCGGAACGCAAAGATGGAAATGAGATAAGAAATAATTTTCTGGACAGGCTTATTCCACGATCAAAATATGGAAGTGCCCTGTTTGCTGTGGGTATCGTGCTGGTGATTTCCCTGGCAATAACGGGATTGCTGATCAACTACCTCAACGATTATGGATGGAGCCTGTTTGTAGGTATTCCTTTCTTCCTGGGGTTTGGTTCGGTTTTGATTTACGGATACCATAAAGGTCTGCGCTACAAGGAAGCCATGGGTGTTGCCTTGGCTTCTATTTTGTTTTTTAATATCATCATATTCATTCTGGCTTTCGAAGGGATCATCTGTATTGTGATGGGCTTCCCGATTCTTTTATTTATCGCATGGATCGGAGCCAGCATTGGTTATGCCATACACGATAGTCAGAAAGTGGTACACCTCAATGCCTTTGCTGTTCCCATCGTTTTTATTCCCCTGATGGGTTTTATTGAAAACCTGGAAAACAGAATGCCACCAACCGTAGATGTTACCAGTGAAATAGTAATTGATGCACCGCGGCAGCAAGTGTGGGATCAGCTGGTGGCGTTCAGCCGGATAGATGAACCGATAGAACTGATCTTTAAAACCGGTATCGCTTATCCCATCCATGCCGAGATTGAGGGAACAGGTGTTGGCGCTGTACGAAAGTGTAATTTTACTACCGGAGCTTTTATTGAGCCGATCCTCATCTGGGATGAGCCCAGCCTGCTGCAGTTTGGTGTACACGATCAGCCACCACCCATGATGGAACTGAGTATCTACAACGACCTGGAGATCGCGCACCTCGATGGATATTTTAAATCGGTTAAAGGACAATTCAAACTGGAAGAACTACCCAACGGTCAAACAAGGCTACAGGGAACAACATGGTATCATCACGACATCTGGCCATCGCTCTACTGGAAGCAATGGTCGGATTACATCCTTCATAAAATACACTTGCGTGTATTGAAGCATATCAAGGCTAAAGCGGAGGATAAGAAATAATGAACCGGAAAGAGAAATGGATGTTGATGATCCCCGCTTTCTGGGCAAGTCTTTTTGATATAGGTATAACGATAGGTCATCAATCACAGGAGTATTGGTCAGGTAACCTGACTTCAGCCAATGAGGCAAACCCAATCGGTTCCTTTTTTATGACCAGTCATGTTTCTGGTATTTTTGTGATCTCACTCCTCTGGCTTGTACTGATTGGCCTTCTCGGGTATTACCTGCCGCGAAAATTGTCACGGATCTTTTTATTGTTTGTGCTTATGGTGCACAGTGTCGGTGCGTCAACGTGGTTGTTATCAAATTATGGATTCTGGTACGTGATCCTGTTGATGATGACCAACGCTGTTTTGTTCTATGTTATCGAAGATATGGTTTTCAGAAGTAAACGAATGTAAAAATGAAGCACATTTCATTAACGATCCTGATCACCTCACTTTATGTTCTTTCCTTTGCTCAAAAGAAGGAACATGATAAGAATGTTAAAGTGTCAGAGATACTAATAGGTTCATGGAAATTTGATTATGCAGTGTACAGTAACCCTGATAATAATATATGGAATACTCCGGGTCAGGATACAACGTATACAAAGGAAAGGAGTGGAGTGTTCCATACGGATACAATACATTTCTTTAGCGACATGACATACAAATTCAGAAGTCACGATACTGATAATAGTAGTTCGACTGTCCATACAGGAGACTGGGAAATCAATAACAATGGTAAAACGTTGCTTCATAAGAAGAGAGTTGCCATCCCGGCATTTGTAGGGCCATTACCAAACCTGACTTTTCCCATTCGGGTAATTAATAAGAACAGAATAAGAATTGACTATAGTATTACGGATGAGGCCGATACCAGACCCCAGCTCAATAATACACCCGTTTACTTCGATCGTATTAAGTAGGATTACCTTTGTTTCAGGAGAAAAGAGAAAGCCCGCATAATGCGGGCTTCAGGACTCCTTCTCTAAACCATTCAGGAGTTATTTCTTGACTACGAACTTTCCACGCCACAATTCTTCGCGGCCGTTGAGTTCAATGAAATAAAGACCTGCCGGCAGATCACCAACGTAAACACTCAATACGTTGTCGTTGTTGCTTTCACGGTTGTTACGCACCGCTGACCCATTGGATGAACGGATCGTAAATACTTTCTCCCGTGCATTCTCTTTTTCAGGAACCTCAATGTTCAGGTATTTGTCCGCAGGGTTAGGGTAGATGTTCAATGAGCTTTGTCTTTTTTTTTCGGTGCCGCTGATGATCTCGGCCTGCAGAAACCGGAACCAGTTGAGGTTGAACTCAGGCTGAAGGATTTTCAGTCGAAGTGTAGTGCTGCCGGCTGTGAGCTTCATTCTGGTTTTCACCGTCTGCCAGGTCTGCCATCCTCCTGTTACCGGAACAGTGATGTTCACTGTATTTAATACTTCTCCCTGCGCAGTACGTTGTTCCATCTGTATGATACCGGACTGATTGTTACACGCCACACGAACTTCCAGCGGATAGTTACCATCCGCTGGCACACGAATGAGATAATCGAGGTAATCTCCGGCATTGGTGTAGCCAACGTTTTGTCCACCACCGGCATCGGTAGTGGTTTCCAGTTGAAGACCTACATTCACGTTGAAGTTCTCCGCTTCAATTTTAGCCGGAATTAAAACGTGAATAGGGAGTTTGTTGGCTACCGTTATAGTGAATGCACTCAACAGGGTTTCGTCTGTCGCCTTCACAGTGTTACCGTTGTAGAGGATGTTGATCACGTCACTATCAATAAGAGCTTTATTGATCGTGAGTATAACCTGGTTAGGGATAGTAGCATGCGGCTGAATGGAATTGATCATCACATCTGTGCCGCCAACTTTTACGGTGAACCCGGTGGAACCGGTGAGCGTTGCAGCATCCAGTTTTTTATTGAGGTTGAGATACAGAACGGATCCGTCAGAGGATGTCTCTGCGCTCACCACGGTGAAGGGAACTTCACTTAATTTTTTGCTCAGTTCAAATTTTGCAAAGCCAACATTCGCGCCCCCTTTTTCGAAGAAGAGCCTTAGTTTTTGCTGGCCCTTATACAGGATCACATTTTCGAAGACTGCATTTCCCCAGGTTTGTGATCCACCGGTAGGTGTTAGCGTAGTGAAGGGTGCGATATCAGCACCATTTGCTTTAAGGCGTATTACGGATGAACCACCCTGCAGTGCATACCGCAGCGTTACGGTGTACGCGGCAGTGGAATCAACAGCAAGTGTGTACTGCGTCCACTCATTGTTTTGTGTCCAGCCCAGGTTAAATCCGTTTGAGTTCGGATCAGCGTCTGTTGATGCTTCGATATCAACACCATCATTCCGGTAGCTCCATCCGCTGTTCCAGGCTGTATAGGTTTGTGTGCTTACCTGATATGTAGCTGTATCCAGATCAAAGTAGGCTTTGTTGCACCGGCCCAGATCAAAATCCGACAAATGGATCACACCGGGAATTGTATTTTCAGCAAAGGGAATAGTCGCGGAGCTCGTAACCTGACGGAACATCGCATCGGTTACATCTTTCCGGTAAATGGTGTTCGCGATTTTCAGATTTTCAGCCAGCTGCATCAATGCCGTTTTTGCGAAATCCACCGTGGGCTGCGGAACACCGGCTTCACCTTTCCAGTAACGAAGCAATGTATTGTAGTCGTCATTCTTCTTTACGGTAAGCGGATTGACCACTGAACCTACTTTCTTCATCGGCCACCAGGCGTAGCCGATCTTGTTAGCTTCCAGAGTTCGTATGGTGTTGGTAAACCAGTTGTTTGAATTCTCTCCGGTTTCTCCTAACCATACAGGCATATTCTGTTGATCACGAATGTTGAGCGCGAATTGTATGGAATTTTGATCCGTAAAGTTCCAGTACTTGTGAAAACTCGCGCCCATGTTATTATCCCACTTGGGAAACATACCGTTGTAGTTATTTCCCCAGCAGTTACCTTCAATAAAGATGATATGATTCTGGTCTACCTGGCGGATAGCCGCGGTAATGTCTACAAATAATTTCCGGAGGGGCGCATTGACATTTTCATTGCAGCCATTCGGGTTGGCACCATCGAAATTCCAGTTGGGTTCGTTGATCAGATCGTATCCGCCAATCCATTCTTCATTCGCGTAACGTTCAGCCAGTTTGCGCCACAGGGCAATGGTCTTTTGTTTGTTGGCTTCACTTTCCCATAGCGAAGGTTTGGTATTGTCGTAATCAGAGATGTTGGCATCATGACCTTGTCCGCCAGGAGCTGCATGCAGATCAAGGATGAGGTACATATTATTGGCTTCGCACCACTCGAGCAGCTGGTCAGTCATAGCAAATCCTTTTTCAAGCCAGGTGTTTTGTCCGGCTACAGGTTCCTGTTCGATGGGAAGAGTGTATAGGTTGTAATGCATCGGCAGACGAACGGAATTGAAACCCCATGCTGCCAGTGAATCGATATCGCGTTTCGTACAATGGTTGGCCAGCCACGCATCGTAGAACTCCTGTGTATTGGCAGGGCCGATCAGTTCGGCTATTTTCGCACGGATCTTATGTTGAGGTCCTGCAAAATCTCCGGTCTCCAGCATATATCCTTCCTGAAGCATCCAACCGCCAAGTCCCATACCATGGAGAATTACTTCATTTCCGTTTTTGTCGACAATCCTTTTGTTGTCTACATGCAGGTATTGAGCGGAAGCCGGAATCAGTGTTGCGCAAAAGCATGCTGCTGTAAAAAATGCTTTCAGGTGACGCAGTAAAAAAATCATCATTCAGTCTGGTTTAATGAAATAGTGAACAATCGTTTTCTGAATTCAAGTATATTGGATCAGCAGGTCAAATACTGAATGCGGGTTACATCTAAATTACTACAGGGGTTTTTTAACCTACGTCTTCAATACTTCAAAACAGGTAGTAAGCCTGAAAATCAGAGATTTACTGAATATTCGTGTAGTTTGAACCAGTCTGCTGGTGTGCGCCTGTGCGATGTGCAGAGTTTTATTATTTTACGCCCTCTTTCTCTAATCTTTCAATATCCGGTGATTCTCCTACATACAATTTGTGTTGCGAAGCGTTCAGGCATGCTGGTCTTTTTAATGCTGATAGCGGGATGGGCTGTTGCGCAAACTGCTGATGATTTCCAGGTACGGGGAATGCCGCGTATAATCCACTACACCAAAAAGGAGTTTAATTCTGATCCGCAATTCTGGACCATGTGCCAGGATAAGAATGGAATCCTGTATTTCGGGAACAATGAAGGGATACTGATCTTCGATGGTGAACGCTGGCAGAAAGTAAAGCTCCCAAACAGTTCTTCTGTGCGTTCGCTGCGCATGAACGAGAACGGTGACATCTATGCCGGTGGATTCAATGAATTGGGCATGGTGAAGCGTGACGATTTCGGAAAATACTATTACCAGTCCTTGATCGAATTGCTTCGGCCTGAAGACCGCAACCTGGAAAACGTCTGGCAGATCCATGAAGCGCAGGGGTACATGGTTTTCAGAACAGCCAAAAAACTGATCGCGATAGCCAACAACAAAGCTATCACGCTGCCTACCGCGGGCTCATTCTGGTTTTCTGTTGTATTGAATAACCAGTACTATGTGCTGGATCATGAAGGATTCAAACGGTTAAATCTGAAGTCACTGGAGTTTGATGATGTGGTGAATAAAAAACAATATCACGATGAAGAGGTAGTGACCCTGCTTCCCGGCTTCAGCAACAAAGGACTGCTGCTGATCACTAAAAAAGGAAAGGCGTATACGGTTGATGAAACCACACATGAAGCGGTGTTTTCACGTCAGCTTATTCCGGAAAATTCAAGCAACCTGATCCTCTGTGCCATCAAGTCAAGTGATGGTACATATTATATCGGTACGTTAAGTACAAAAGTAATTCTGCTCGATGCTTCCGGTGAGAAAGTAAGTACAACGGAGGCGTTTCAGAATTTGCAGGACAACACCGTGCTCAACCTTTTTGAGAGCAAGGAAGGAAACATCTGGGTGATGCTCAATAACGGTATTGATTGCATTGATGTGTCATCACCCATGACCACCCTGTTTGATAATGCTGCCATATTTGATGTGTTGAAACTCAATGATGCATTCTACCTGGCAACCAATCAGGGTGTCTTCGTTTCACGGAAAAATACCAGCGGCATTTTCTCCCGATCCAGTTTCCAGAAGATCGATGGCCTGGAAGGCCAGGCCTGGTCTATTCATTATTATAAAGGAACGATACTTTGTAGTCATGACCGCGGACTGTTCGTGATCTCGGATAAGGGCGTAAAGAAAATTTCGGCTTTCACAGGAATCTGGAAAGTCGTTCCGGTGAAAGGAAGAGAAGATGATTTTCTCGTTTGTACCTATGATGCCATTTACGTGCTGCATTATGATAAGACAAAAGGATTTGTGGTACAGCATAAGATTGAAGGATTCAATGAATCCAGCCGTGATATCCTACAAAGTGATGAGCCGGGAGTGTTCTGGGTTTGCCATGGATACAAAGGCGTGTTTCGCATTAAAGTAAATGATGACCTCACGCGGGTTGTCAGCCTCGAGCATTTCAAAGGTCAGAATGGATTGCCTTCACCTTTTAATGTGAATGTCTTTCGCTGGAAGAACCAGATCGTGTTTACCACGAACAATGGTATCTATACATTTAATCTCCGGGAAAACCGTTTTCAGCTGCACGATGAGCTCACCAACCTGTTTGGTGCCGAACGCAACGTGCGTAAACTGATGCAGCAGGGAGATAAAACCTGGTTTGTTGATGATGATGAGGTAGGATACTTTATCACGGATGCTGATAAACCGGTTCTCGAAAAAGGCCTCTTTCTGAATTTGAAAGGATCATTCAATCAGGGTATGGAATGTATCGTGCCGTTGGGGAAGAATGATGTACTTATCGGTGCTATCACAGGTTTGTATGCATTTGATCTTTCGTATGATCCTGCAGCCAATGCGTCTTCTCAAACACTCATCGTAAAAGTAAGTGCGCAGCAACCTTCCGGGGAAATGTATGGAGCACTGAATACAGAACGAGCGCGGCTGAATCTGACCAACCGTACCAGCAGTATCCGTTTTGATTTCGCAGCAGCCGATTTTCAGGATCGCCTGAATATTCAATACAGCTATAAGCTTGATGATGTAGAAGAGAACTGGTCGCCCTGGCAGGAAACACCTTATAAAGAATTCAGCTACCTGCGTTCCGGCAAATATACATTTCGGGTAAAGGCCAGGAGTTTGTTGGGTGAAAGTTCAACGGAGGCGGTTTACCAGTTTGAGATACTGCCGGCATGGTATCAGACGCGGTGGGCCTATGCACTCTATAGTATAGGGGGTATACTCCTTATTATAGTAGGTGCGCGGATGGTGAAGCGCAAGATTGAGCGTGAAACCGAAAAGACCCGCGATGAAGAAGCAAAGAAGCGCAAGGTGCTGGAGCTTGAACTCGCGCAGATCAAACTCAAACAGGAAAAGGAACAGATCATCAAGGACAAGGAACAGCTGGAGGAAGATGTGATCCACAAGAGCAAGGAGCTCGCTAACTATACCATGCTGCTGGTGAAGAAGCGTGAGTTGCTGGCAGAGATGAATGAAGATCTGAAAGGTCTTAAAGACCATGTTCGTAATGATACGGCTCGTCAGCAGGTACGTGATCTGATGAAGAAGATCAATACCAATCTGCAGAACGAAGAGCACATCCAGGTGTTTGAAGCCAACTTTGAACGTGTTCATCACGAGTTCTTCACGCAGCTGAAGTCTACGTTTTCGGATCTGTCTCCGAAAGAACTTCAGCTCTGTGCTTTTGTGCGGATGAACCTCACCAATAAAGAAATTGCGTCTATATTAAATATATCTGTTCGCGGAGTGGAGACGGCACGCTATCGCCTGCGCAAAAGATTAGGTATGAGTCACGAGCAGGATATGTCAGCCTTCCTGGAAAAACTGTATTCGTCTTCAACGGAAGCGCCTCAGCCTGAAGCTTAGATTTATTTTCGGAAAATTTTTTCCGTGAATGTATTACCGGCAACCGAAGTGAGCCGGAGTATGTATGCGCCACTGCCCAAATGACTGACATCAATTGTATTTTCATCCGGTACTAGGCTATAAACAGTTTGGCCTAACAGGTCTGTTATTTCAACAAGCTGTATTTTAGAGGGTGACTGAATTGATATCTTATCCGTTGCCGGGTTGGGAAAGATGTGAATGGATTCACGCTGTACTTCTTCATTTGAAATGATGATCTCGTCTGTGATGTTAAACCAGTTAAGATTGAAGCCGGATGTATTGGCTTTGATGGTAATCTTTTGTTCACCAGCCGGGAGTGTTAAAGGTATAGTGACCGTGCTCCAGTTTTGCCATCCGTTGGTGTTTGGAACCTGAATGGTTTGAACCGTTACTCCGTTAATGATCACCTGGAAAGAAGCATTCTGTGTAGCCGCTACCCGTGTTGAAAAATAATACTCTTTCGTTTCGGGAACATCAATACCATATTCAAGCCAGTCTCCCGCTTCAATGTAACCCACATTGGCCAGTCCGTCCTCATCGGAAGTAAGTTCCAGCAGAATACCCTGCATCCGGTTATACTTTTCAGCTTCGATAGTGGCCGGAATAATTTCGTAATGTTCCGGATCGTGTAAGGGCATATTCACATAGATATCACCGAGATCGGTCAGCGCCCCCTGCTGGTTGTATTTCAGAATTCCGATGTAAGGTGCTCCGGAGAATCTTCCCGTGAACCACGCATACCGGAAAACATCCGGATCGTTTTCCAGGTAGTCAACAGCACCCACCATAAAACTTTTCTGAACTTGCAGGGTAGGATTATTTTCCCAGTTGGCAAACTCTGTAACCCAGATTGGCTTGTCATACTTCTTGAACAATCCAACATACCATTGAAGTGCTGAAACATTTCCCATGTAGCTGTGAATGGCAATGTGATCTACGCGGCACCCGGTGCAGGCGGCAAAGAAATCATCCAGGTACTTTACGGGATCGGAATAGGTCGTTCCGTTTTCAGAAACACATTGATCGCAATAGTTCATGGCCGGACTTACCAGCTCCAGGTCAAATTCATCAGCAAGTTCTTCCAGGTCGGGCCAGTGTGCTGCCGCTTGTGTTGGTGTCATGTTGGCCTGGGTAGTGAAGTTGGGTTCATTCCAGCCCAGAAGATATTTCACGTTGGGGTGTGTCAGCAGAAAAGCACGCATGGCTGCTTTGTCGAAAGAGCCATTCCAACCCATCGGCACATAATCGAAATCATAACTTTCGTATGAATTAAGAACTGCATTCTCGGGCTGATGATGCCAGTTATACCACCAGCTCACGCCTGATGATAGCACCTCAAGGTCGGCTGCTGAGTTCTGGCCATAGGCCACACCCCGTTTTGCACTTTTTGGCTGGGCGTCTGCCGGGGTAACGATGACGGCAATGATCATCGCAATAAAAAATCGGAGCATGGTTAATGAGCTGTAAAAAGTATAACAATTCCTGCAAGGTAAAACATTGGGTTGTGCCGGCATCCCGGGAATGCGGGTTGAGAAATTTTTGATGTAGTGAAGCGCCCGGATTTCTGCCGATGATGTAACCATTCCCGGGGCTTCCCTCTATTATATATAGAGAAGAAACGGTGGAAGCAGACTTCCTTTTAGCTGGTTCCTCAGATTCCCGCTCCGGCATTAAAAAGCTTTGATGTATTCAATAATCTGAAAATCAATACCCTTGAGGCCGGTGACGTAGTACTGGCGAGGGTGATTTTTTCAATGCAGTAATGGAACAGTAGTGCTTTTTTTCCTCCCGGCAGGGTCTCCCTATACTTTTGACGCTAACCGAAAACGATTTCCTGTACCGGAAAATCGATTACGGGAGACAAGTCCTAATTAACCCAAACTAAAAACGTATGAACGAATTTCTACTGAAAGGTACGAAGCCCGTGAAGTACACCCTGGTCCTGCTGCTGGCATTGGCCTGGTGTTCGGCATTTGCGCAACGTGCCGTAGTAACCGGAACGGTTAAAGACACCGAGACAGGCGATGTTCTGCCCGGTGTTAACGTAGTGATCAAAGGAACCACGCAAGGTGCAGTGACCGATGGTGAAGGAAAGTATACCGTGGAAGCTGGTCCTGATGATGTGCTGGTATTCTCTTTTGTTGGTTTTGCAAGCCAGGAAATTGTGGTGGGTAACCGGTCTGCTTTGGATGTGACATTATCACCTGACATTTCTTCGCTGGACGAAATCGTGGTGGTGGGTTATGGCACACAAAAGAAAAGTGTGGTTACCGGAGCCATTGCCAAGGTAGATGCCGATGATCTGAAGCGTTCAAAAGACCTTCGCATCGAACAGGCGCTGCAAGGTAGAGCGGCCGGTGTTATTGTGATGAACAACTCTGGTCAGCCTGGCGATAACATGACCATCCGCATTCGCGGAACCGGAACGAACGGAGATCCTGATCCTCTATTCATTGTAGATGGATTGCCGCTCGAGAAAGAAGGCATGGACTTCTTAAACCCTGCCGATGTTGAATCCATGGAAGTATTGAAAGATGCTTCCGCTGCTGCGATCTACGGTGCGCGTGGAGCAAACGGTGTGGTACTGATCACCACCAAAAAAGGAAAGAAAGGTGAGAAGTTCTCCATCAACTATGATGGTTACTACGGTGTTCAGAATCCATGGCGCAAACTTGATCTGCTGGATTCAAAAGAATACATCGACATCATCAATGAAGCATCCCTTAACGATGGCAGCCTTCCTATTTTTTCGCAGGCACAGATTGATGACTATACTCAGCATACTACCGACTGGCAAAAGGAGATGCTGAATGAAAGCGCTCCAAAAACCAGTCATACGTTATCGTTTAACGGAGGTGGTGAGAATTCAACGTATTCATCATCGCTCAACTATTATTCACAGGATGGTATTGTCGGTGAAGGAAAATCAAACTTCGAAAGGATCACGTATCGCCTGAATACTTCCTATACGTTCAAGAAGTTTACGCTGGGAAGCAACCTGAATCTGGTGAACATCAAAACCAGAGGTATTGATGGCAACAGTCCGTTCGGTACCGGTATTGCACAGGCGTTGAATATGCCTCCGATGGTTCCGGTAAAATTGCCGGATGGTACCTGGGGAACGCCTAACATGTACGGAGTCGGCTTACAAGAAATATCCAACCCGGTAGCCTTGCTGAGTTACCTCAACAGAAAGACTACTACCAACAAAGTGCTGGGAAATATCTATGGTGAACTGGAGATCATCAAAGGCTTAAAGCTGCGGACGAATTACAGCGCAGAAGTTTCTTTTGTGAAGCGCGATGAATATATGCCGATGTATAACCTGGATCCTACGCACCAACGCCTGGTGAATTCGGTAGAAAAAGATATTCATCAGTATAACCGCTGGAATTGGGATAACACACTTTCCTATGAAAGAACCATGGGTAAACATCAGGCTACTGCACTGGTAGGGTTCACCCATTTTAAGGAATGGGATGAAAATCTTTTTGCACAGCGTGATAGCATTGTATTCAATGATCTGGATCATGCTTACCTGGATAACTCCCTGAAACCAACCGGAAGATCAAACAACGCACTTACCGAGCATGCGCTTCAGTCATTCTTCTCACGTATAAACTACAACTACGATGAGAAGTACATGTTTGAAGCGGTACTTCGCGTAGACGGCTCATCACGCTTTGGAAGAGAGAACCGTTACGGATACTTCCCGGCATTCTCGGGTGGTTGGGTCGCTTCACGTGAAGACTTCTTCCCGCAGAATGAGATCCTTGATTTTGTAAAACTCCGGGCCAGCTGGGGACAGAATGGAAACGAGAACATCGGTAATTTCAAATACACGTCTATCATGCAGCGTGGTCTGAATTATTTCTTCGGAGATGGTCAGATATTAAACGTGGGTGTTCAACCGGATTTTTATCCAAACCCGATCATCAAGTGGGAAACTTCACAGCAAATGGATATCGGTCTGGATCTTGCCTTCCTGAACAGCCGTCTTTCATTGTCAGTAGATTACTATGACAAACGCACGAAAGACTGGTTGATCGACAACGCGCCATTCCCCTTGCTGATTGGTAATAATGGACCTACGATCAATGCAGGTGAAGTGAAGAACTCCGGTATTGAAATAGAAGCCGGATTTAAAGAGCAACTGTCTAACGGTCTCTTTATGGACCTTAAGCTTACTGCGTCTACGAACAAAAGCGAAGTGCTGGCGATCGAAAATGCTACCGGAAACTTTACAGGGGGTCAGGGTTCTGTAGGGCAGAGCTCCATTCTGCGTGCGGAAGTTGGACAGCCGCTGGGATACTTCTGGGGATATGTAACGGAAGGTATATTTCAGAATGAAGAAGAGCTGGCTGCGTATCCGCATCAGCCGAATGCGGTACCGGGCGATTTTAAATTCCGCGATAGAAATGGTGATGGTGAATTAGATGATGATGACCGTGATAAGGTAGGAACACCTTATCCTAAACTTATTCTCGGCTTGAATGCCAGTTTCGAATGGAAAGGATTTGACCTGGGAATGTTCTGGTATTCCGCTTTGGGTCATCAGATCTATACTGCGAACCGCAGAAACGACCTGGCATATGCCAACTATACAACAGAGATATTTGATCGCTGGTATGGTGAAGGAACATCCAATACCATTCCGCGTGTAACACTGGCCGACCTGAATGGAAGCTGGAAACGTGCTTCAGACTTTTATGTGAAGGACGCTGATTTTGTTCGCCTGAAGAATATCACATTAGGCTATACGATCCCGAATACATTGGCAGGTAAGATCGGTCTCACCCGTGTTCGTGTGTATATCACATCAGAGAACCCGCTGACGTTTACCAAGTATGAAGGTATGGAAGTAGAGGTAGGTGGCGGTGGTCCGCTGGATCTGGGTATCGATAAAGGTGTTTATCCGCAATCGAAGACTTTCCTGGGTGGAATCAATATTACATTCTGATCATAAACTGAATCGAATTATGAAAAAGATATATTTAACAAGTGTGAGTGTGTTACTGGTGTTGCTCAGTACCGTTTCATGCTCCGATAGTTTTCTGGAGATCGAGTCTCGTATGAACGAGATGGAGACCGACTCTTATAAAACCGAAGATGATGCTATGGCTGCACTGGTAGCCGTGTACGATGCACTAGCCGTGCAGAACTGGATCTGTGTTCCGCTGCAATCGGATATTTTTTCGGATGACCAGTATACCGGTGGAGAACCTGGTGGAGGTATGGGACAATACCAGGAGCAGGAACGCTCGGTGATCAGCCTCGAGAATGGTGCGGCAAGAGATCTCTGGAATAAACTCTACTCCGGAATTTACCGCGCTAACTTTTTCTTTTACAAAGACGGTGATATCGACTGGATCAATCAGGACAAACGCACACGCATGAGAGCGGAAGTAAAAGTGTTGCGTGCTTATTTCTATTGGGATCTGGTGCGTCACTATGGGTGGGTGCCCATCATTCGTGAGACTATTTCTGATCCGGAAGCGTATAAGTCTATTCCGCAGTCCACACCTCAGGAGGTATATGAATTCATTGCAGAGGATCTGCTCTCGGCCATTCCGGATCTGCCGCTTACGGTAGGTAGCAATGAGAAAGGCCGTATCACAAAAGATGTAGCGCGTGTGCTCATTGCCCGCATCTTCCTGTTCCGCGAAGGCTTTGCTAAACCGGTATTGGGTGTAACCGGTGAATGGACCGATGGTACTACCGTGATCGACAAAGCATTTGTTCAGACTATGGTGGAAGAAATTCTTAGTAGCAACCGCTATCAGCTGCTGGATAATTATGCCGATATCTTCGACTGGGAGAATGAAAATAATGCGGAATCTATTTTTGAATGGCAGTACTCTGAAAAAGCAAACTCCAGTGACTGGGCAAGTGCCTGGGGAATTGACGGCAACTTTGCAGCGGTATTTTATGGTCCACGCTCTCCGGTTGGAGATCCCACCATCTCCGCGGGCTGGAGCTTCGGAACGATAAGCTGGTCATTGTATGATGAATTTGAAGCTGGCGATCCTCGCCTCGATGTAACAGTGTACAATGCGGATGTGAAACTGACAGGCTACGCAAAGGGTTTTCAGAATACCGGATACTTCGCCTACAAATACATGGCGCTGGCTGCATACCGGAATACCCGCGAACCTGATCATAACTGGCGCATCAACTACAAAGACATGCGCCTGGCGGAGTTGTACCTGATAGCAGCAGAATTATTCCTGGATTCGAACAATGGTAAGGCAACGGACTACCTCAATGAAGTGCGTACCCGTTCGCTGGGAGATGCAGCTGCAAAAACGTCTATCACGCTGGATGATATTTACCACGAACGCAGAGTTGAGTTGGCTGGTGAAGGTCATCGTAAGTGGGACTTGCTGCGCAGAGGTCTTGACTACGCTAAAGAACAGATCGATGCTTCCTGGGAAATACCTTCCGTGCCGAACGCGGTGGACTTTCAGGGAAGACAATTCGATACAAACACCTGGGGTATGCTTCCCATTCCGGCCTCTGAAGTACGTCTGGTTAACCCGGGCATGCTGGAACAGTACGTACCCGCTTTTTAATTAAACACAATGAAGAACAGAAATATGATGACCATAAAAACATTCAGGCAATTCGTTGCCTTTGGAATATGTTCAGCCATGACCTTTTCATGCAGTAACGATGATGTTGAAATAGGAGAAGTAGATGTTACGGCAGACTTTACCTATGAGGTTGATGCTACAGACAAGCAATTGATTCGATTCACCAATACATCGGAGGGTGCTGAATTTTATCAGTGGAATTTTGGTGATGCCGAAAGTGCATGGGATGAAAATACATCGCACCGCTATGCGGTGGGAGAGGATACCTATGTGGTAAGCCTGCTGGCGAAAACAAAAAACGGAAGCCGGTTTGTTAAGAAAGAAATCTACGTGGAAGGTAATTCCATTCAGCGCGTTACCGGTGGCGATATGTCGGATGATGAAGCCTGGACGATTTATGGAACCGGAGCAACACAAACCACAACAGCCTTTGCGGATGGTAAAGTGAAATTCTCCAATGGCCCGGGCACCGTTGAAACCAACGTACTGTTATGGCAGCAGGTAGAGATCAACCACGAAAAGATTTACAAGTTCTCCGCTGAGGTGGCTGGTGGTGGAGCCAGTCAGTCATGGCTGGAGATCTATTTTTCGAAAAATGTTCCTGCTGCCGGAAGCGACTACGGCACAGGTAAGTACATTGAAATCAATACCTGGAGCGGTTGTGGTGTGGCAGATTTTTCCGGTGACATTTCTGTCATAGGTTGTGGTGGACCCGGAAAAGGAAAGAATGGAAAGATCACCTTCACCGAAAGCGGAACGTATTACATGGTGATCAAAGCCGGAAGCTGGCAGGGTAACCTGGGGACGAATGGAATGACTATTGATAATGTATCGCTGAAAGAATTCCAATAGAATTAAAAGCGTAATTCATAAAAGGGGCTGCGTTGTTGCAGCCTCTTTAATTTTTAACTTGAGCAGATGAAAAAGAAATACCTGACTGTTTTTACCCTTCTCACCGTGGCGCTTGTATTCCAGGCGCAAACTCCGAAAGACAATCCGCAATCAACCGCTGAAAAGGTAGATGCCCTTCTCGCCCGCATGACGCTGGAAGAGAAAGTAGGACAGATGGCACAGGTCACACTGGATGTGATAACCAAAGGCCCGAATGAATATTCGAGCGATGAACCCCTGCAACTGGATCTGTCCATCGTGCGCAAAGCTATTGTGCAGTATCACGTAGGTTCAGTGCTGAACACGGCTAACAATCGCGCACGTACGGTAGAGAAATGGCATGAAGTGATCAGTCAGATTCAGAATGTGGCATTGAATGAAACACGAATAAAAATTCCTGTGATCTATGGCATTGACGCCATTCACGGAACAACGTATACGGCCGGTGCAACTTTCTTTCCGCAGCAGATCGCACAGGCTGCTACATGGAACCGGGCACTGGTAAAAAGAGGTGCTGAGATATGTGCATACGAAACACGTGCATCGTCCATCCCCTGGAATTTTTCTCCGGTGCTGGATCTCGGTCGTGACCCGCGCTTCCCCCGCATGTGGGAAACCTTCGGTGAAGATGTTTACCTCGCTTCCGAGCTGGGAAAAGAAATGATCAAAGGTTATGAAGGAGATGATAATGATGTGAAGAACCCAAAACGGGTGTCATCCTGTTTAAAACATTTTCTGGGATATCATGCGGTTCAATCGGGTAAGGACAGAACACCTGCATTTATTCCTGAACTGGAATTGCGTGAGCGTCATCTTCCGCCTTTCAAGGCTGCCATTGATGCAGGCGCACATTCGATCATGATCAACTCCGGACTCATCAACGGTGTTCCGGTACATGCCAGTCATGAGATCCTCACGAAGCTGCTGAAAGAAGAGCTGGGCTTTAAAGGTGTAGCGGTTACCGATTGGAAAGATATCGAGAACCTGCACGATCGTGATAAGGTAGCTGCCTCGCAGAAAGAAGCGGTGAAGCTGGCCATCAATGCGGGCATTGATATGTCGATGATCCCATACAATTTCAAGTTCTGTGATTACCTCGTAGAGTTGGTGAAAGAAGGGTCAGTACCCATGGCACGCATTAACGATGCTGTGCGCAGAATTCTGACGCTGAAGTTTGATCTTGGATTGTTTGAAACGCCTGTGACGAATTACAAAGATTATCCGGAGTTTGGAAGCAAGGCGTTTGAGCAGTCGGCTCATCAGGCAGCTGCTGAAGCGGTAACCTTATTGAAGAATAGAGGCGATGTGCTTCCGCTGAAGAAAACGGCAAAGATTCTGGTTGCCGGTCCGAATGCCAACTCCATGCGTACACTTAACGGTGGATGGTCATATTCCTGGCAGGGTGAAAAAGTGGAAGAGTTTGCTGACCGGTACAACACTATCCTGGAAGCGCTTCAGAAGAAAGGAGGGAAAGAAAATATCACATACGTCCCTGGCGTTTCGTATAACGACAAGGGTAAGTACTGGGAAGAAAAAGATGTTAACATCGATGCGGCTGTGAAAGCTGCTGCAAAGGTGGATTACATTGTGTTGTGTGTCGGAGAGAACAGTTACACCGAAAAGCCAGGCGATCTGCACGATCTCGCGCTGTCACCTAATCAGGTTACGCTCGCTAAGGAACTGGCCAAAACGGGCAAGCCTGTAATTCTTGTACTCAATGAAGGTCGTCCGCGCCTGATCAATACTATCGAAAAAGAAATGCAGGCTGTTATTCAAACGTATCTGCCTGCCAACTTCGGAGGCGATGCACTGGCGGATGTGTTGTATGGTGATGTAAATCCCAGCGGGAAACTTCCGTACACTTACCCTATGTATGCCAACACATTGGTAACATACGATCACAAACCTTCGGAAGAACAGAACAAGATGGCCGGCATGTACGACTATGAATCTGATTTTGCCATTCAGTATCCATTCGGCTTCGGATTAAGCTACACTACGTTTGAGTATGCAGCCCTGCAGGTAAATAAAGCTTCTGTAAATGCCGATGAATCAATAGTAGTATCCGTGAACGTTAAGAACACGGGTAAACGTGAAGGTAAGGAAGTGGTTCAGTTGTATGTTTCTGATCTGTACGCTTCCATTACACCGGATGTAAAACGGCTGCGGGGTTTTGAGAAAATTATACTCAGGGCTGGCGAGTCTCAGAAGGTATCATTCACCATTGCACCACGTGACCTGGCCTTCGTGGCCAAAGACCTGCGATGGACAGTAGAGGAGGGTGATTATGAGATCAGTATCGGGACGCAGAAAGTAAAATTCCACCTGAACCAGTCACGCACATTCAATGAAGTAAAGGAACGATTATAGGGTTATGAGTTAATTTGTTTGTAGAGTTAAAGCCGTTTCGAAAGAAGCGGCTTTTGTTTTTTAATGACATGTAGATTGAATGTATATGGTTGTTCAGAAGGGGACTACAGACTTGATCAATTGGAAATAGTACTGTTTACCTGATAAATTGTATCCGATGAAGGATAAATAGTACTACTTACTAAGTAAAGGGTACCATTTAAACGATAAGCAGTACTGTTTACTCAATAGACAGTACCTTCTAAAGGATAAGTAGTACTATATGCTTACTAAATAGTATTGCTTAAAGAATAAATAGTTCAGCTTACTTAATAAACTATACCTGTTAAGAGAAAATCGGTACTGTTTACTCAATAAACAGACCATTTATAGAATAAGCAATACTTCGTATCTGATAACCAGAACCTAAAAAGAAGTAACAGGTTCTGGTTATATTTAGTCTCACAATCTGTAGTTTGAAAATGAGAATTGGAGTGGCGCAAATTCGTCCCGGCAGAGGAAACATACAGGCGAATATCAACAAGCACATTCACTGCATTGAAAGGGCAGTGTCTTTCGCAGCTGACATGATTGTATTTCCCGAGCTTTCATTGACCAGTTATGAACCGGGCATGGCGAAAGAGCTGGCTACAACCTTAGAGGATGACCGGTTTGATGTTTTTCAGGAGCTAAGTGACCAACACCAGATTATCATCGGGACAGGTGCACCGGTAATTACAAAGAAAGGTACTACCATCAGCATGATCCTCTTTCAGCCCCGACAGCCACGAATCCTCTACTCCAAAAAGTATCTGCACGTTTCTGAAGAGCCATTCTTTGCCAGCGGTGAAAACTTTTCCACGCTGACCTGTAAAGGTGCGGATGTGGCACTGGCCATCTGTTATGAAACGTCTGTTCCGCAGCATGAGAAGGATGCTTTCAAAACAGGAGCAAAGGTTTATGTGGGAAGTGTAGTGAAAGTCACGCGGATCATTGATACAGGCCTTTCCCGGCTTTCAGAAATCGCCCGCGCAAACTCCGCGATGGTACTGATGGCAAATGCTGTGGGATTATGCGAGGATGGTGAGTCTGCAGGCAGGTCTTCGGTGTGGAATGACCAGGGGATTTTACTTGATCAGCTGGATGATGTCCATGAAGGAATTCTGGTTCTCGACACCACAACGGCAAGAGTATCGAAGGAAGTTTTCCCGTAAGGCGCGGAATCCGCCCTTTTAATTGTCGCATTTCACCTGTTCCCGTAAAGTGGCCCGGGTTAAATTTGTTCATCGCTAAAATCGTAATTGTTATGATGAAAGGACCCATTGCTAAAACCATTGACGAATACATCGCTGGCTTTCCCAAAGACATTCAGAAATTGCTTACGCAAATGCGGACCACGATCCGTAAGGCTGCTCCAAAGGCAGAGGAAGATATCAGGTATGCCATACCCACATTTGTGTTGCATGGCAACCTCGTTCACTTTGCGGCCTACAAGAATCACATCGGGTTTTACCCTGCACCCCGGGCTATCGAAGAATTTAAAAAAGAGCTTTCAAAGTATGAAGGGAGTAAAGGAGCTATAAAGTTTCCGCTGGACAAGCCGCTTCCGTTAACGCTCGTGAGTAAAATGGTTAAATTCAGGGTAGCTATGAACCTGGAAAAGGTGAAATCGAAAAAGAAGTAACTGTACTTTTTCTGGTGTTAGTCTATAAAATTTCCTGAAATACTTTCGGTCGGTTGTCCAATTTCAATAAGTTCGTTTGTCATACGGGTGTAAATCAAATAACAATTTAAACCTTACGAAAATGGACGAGTATGCATTAATTATGCGGCATGAAGACGGCATGAAGGTCGCTTCGCCCGAACAGATTCAAACCTGGATGAAACAAACTATGGATTGGATTGGTAGCATCGCAGCACAAAATAAATTTGTCAGTGGCACAGGTTTGCCTTTTGCAGATGCGCGGGTGGTGAAATCAAACAAGACAGTGACGAACGGACCCTTTGGTGACATCAAGGAAACCATCGGTGGGTTTATTATTGTTAAGGCAGTCTCCATAGATGAAGCCGTGGAATTCGCAAAAGGCTGTCCGATCCTGATGGGTGAAGGCAACACCATGGAGGTAAGAAGAATTGCCAAGGATGATGGTATTCATTAACTGAATTTATTCACCAGGAATATTGTGAATCTTAGTGTCTTCGTGCCTTCGTGGCAAAGACACTAAGGTCATACGATATCCGAATTTAGAGGCAGAAGCATGCAACAGGAATTACTTCCGCATTTGTTCAGAACCGAATCGGGAAAGATTACAGCTGTGCTTTGCAAATTGTTAAGTGTTGTGCACATTGAAATAGCGGAAGACATCACCAGCGAAACATTCCTCCTGGCTCTGGAGACGTGGCCCTACAAAGGTGTTCCGGAAAATCCGGTGGCCTGGCTTTACACCGTGGCAAAGAACAAGGCTAAAAATCATGTGCATCGCGCAAGAATATTTTCAGAGAAGATCGCCAGTCAGGTGAAGGGTTCTGTATCAGGGTATATCGAAATGGATATTGATCTGTCAGACAAAAATATCACAGACAGCCAGCTGCAGATGTTGTTTACGCTTTGTCATCCTTCTGTTCCGGAAGAAGCGCAGGTAGGGTTGTCGCTTCGTATACTTTGTGGTTTTGGCATTGAGGAAATTGCCAACGCTTTTGTAACGAATAAAGAAACCATCAACAAAAGACTTTTTCGGGCAAAAGAAAAGTTACGTCTGGAAAAGGTAGCAATAGAATTCCCAGCTGAAACAGAAATTGATAAACGCCTCGATGCTGTACTGACCACCTTGTATTTGCTTTTTAATGAAGGCTATTATTCAGAAAGTCATGATGCTGTGTTACGTGAGGATTTATGTGTCGAAGCCATACGGTTGAGTCATTTGCTCATAGAAAATCCGTATACGAATCGACCTGCAGTCAATGCCTTGCTGGCGCTGATGTATTTTCATGCCTCCCGTTTTCCGGCACGAAAGAATAATGCCGGAGAAATTATTTTGTATGCCGATCAGAACGAAGCCCTCTGGAATTATGAGTTCATCACCAAAGGGGCTTACTATCTTCATCAGGCATCACAGGGGAATGTTCTGTCAGCGTATCACCTGGAAGCAGGGATAGCCTATTGGCATACGATCAAAACCGATACGAAAGAGAAGTGGGAAAGTATTCTGCAACTCTATAATAAGCTGCTGCAGGTACAGTATTCTCCCATAGCCGCGCTGAATAGAACGTATGCACTGTCAAAGGCTAATGGAAAACAGGAAGCTATCCGGGAGGCAAAGAAACTTTGTCTGACCGATAATCCGTATTATTATACCTTACTGGGTGAATTATATACGGGCATCGATACAGAAGAAGCAAGGCTGAATCTGGAAGAAGCGCTTACGCTGGCCCGCACACAAGCGGATAGACAGATCATCATGAAAAAGCTTGGAGAACTTAATATGCAGGTGCAGTAGGTAACGTATCAAATCAAAAACATGCTTCATGAATATATCTGCTAAAATCAAAAACAGTTTCCAGAAAAATGATATTACCGTCACAACAAATGGCGATGAAAAGAAACTGGATATTCCAGGCAAGGCCGTTGGATTTGGCTCATCAATCAATGGAGGTGAATTGCTGTTCCTTTCTTTAGCAACCTGTTTTTGCAATGACATCTACCGGGAAGCGGCCAGGAGAAAAATGGAAGTCAGCCTGGTGGAAATTATTGTTTCAGGTGAATTCGGCAAAGAAGGCGAGCCAGCATCAAATATCGAATATGCCGTAAATGTTGAAGCTCCTGGTTCCACGCAACACGATATTGACGAACTTATTTATCATGTCGATAAGATAGCCGAAATACACAACACGCTCAGGCGAGGTGCCAGGGTATCTTTAAAGATGTAAATCCTTATGCTGGATCTTTTATCGGGAAGTAAACATAGAATGTAGAACCCTTTCCGTGTTCGCTTTTAGCGGTAATGTAACCACCATGATTCTCCATTATTTTTTTGCACAACGCCAGGCCAATGCCGGTGCCTGAAAATTCATGGCGGGCATGCAGACGCTGGAACATTCCGAAGATCTGTTTTTCATACTGCTCTTCAAATCCAATCCCGTTGTCTGTAAATGTAATTTCATGATATGAACCTTCGGCCAGGATCTTGGGGCGGTTTACGACCTGGTCGTCTGATACCATTCGGGTGGCTATGTGCAATTGAGGATTATCCGTGGTAAACTTCAATGCATTGCTGATCACGTTTGTAAACACCTGGTTGATCTGTAGGGCAATCCCGGTCACCACAGGAAGAGGTTCGGCTTCGATCCGGGCATGCTTTTCTTCGATCAGCAGTTCGAAATCCGAGAGGGTATTTTTTAAAATGAGATTCAGATCAGCAGAGGTCATCTGATCTTCATTGCGTAACAGCCGGCTGTAGTTCAATACAGATTTGATGAGATCGTTCATTCGTTGCGCAGACGAACTGATCTTATCGACATAACGCTTTACGGTATCATCGGAATGAGGCTGTTTCTGAACCATTTCAGAAAACGTCATGATCTTGCGAAGAGGTTCCTGCAGGTCATGCGAAGCAACATAGGCAAATTGTTCAAGCTCTTTGTTTTGTAATTCAAGCTCATGCGTGTATTCACGTAATTTGTCTTCAGCCATTTTCTTCTCGGTAAGGTCGCGGGTAACTTTGGAAAATCCGATCACCTGCTGATTCTTATCGTGAAGCGCGGTGATGACAACGCTGGTCCAGAACCGTGATTCGTCTTTTCGCAGACGCCATCCTTCATGGGTGGCTTTTCCGGTTTGCCTGGCTTCTTCCAGAAGTTTTTCCGGAAGTTTACTTTCAATGCTTTCGGGTGTATAGAATATCCGGAAATTCTTTCCGATCACCTCATCGGCCCGATATCCTTTAATGTGTTCGGCTCCGGCATTCCAGTTTTGAATATCACCTTC
>DASXWH010000035.1:0-2830 GCA_036503775.1 Ohtaekwangia sp. | reverse complement strand
AAGTATTTCTTTTGCATTGAGGGTAACCTCCCGTTTAAAATCCGGAATGTTATGCGTGAGCTGACCGGTAGTGTTAAAGATCCGTACGGTTGAAAACTTTTCAACACCCACTGAACGTATCGTCAGCTTATCACCGGAAGGATTGGGAAAAATCTGTAAGGCATTCTCTGCCAACTCATCTTCAGCAGAAACCGGAACAAAAGGTGAATACATGTCCGGCATCTCGCTCTCATCACCAAAGACGACATTTGCCGAGTTCTTGAAACTGATAAAACTTTGTTTCACTTCAGTACTGCTTGCGGAATGTGCAACATATTGAACAGACCAGCTGGCGTTGATCCAGGTGAGCATCCACGCGATCTTTTTTGACTTGCCTGATGGATCATCCAGGATGCCGGGAAGTATAACGTTCTTCCAATACAACGGAGATGTCACACCATTATTCCGGTCACCCGTCTCTGAAAGAACAGCAATTTTATTATGCGCGTCAGCAAAGTCTACCACCTTGCCAAGCTCCGTTCGCAGGCTGGTGGTTGTAGCTTCATAAATATCCACACCTACTACATCTACATAGTCGTCTCCCGGATAGCGCGCATCACCAAACGGAGTATTGGGTGACCAGCAAAACAGAACCGTGCGGGTTCTGGCTTTAATGTATTCAACACTGATCTTATACAGTTCTTTATATTGAGCAGCCGTAGCACCATTGCTTCCCCACCAGAACCAACCTCCGTTCATCTCGTGCCAGGGTCTGAGTACAATGGGAATGGTATCCTCACCCACAACCAGGTCTTCATTTATTATTTCAATGATCTTATCCAGTTCATCAAAGAACCAGTCACGGTCTCCCGAAGCATCTGAAGGGTTAACAATATTGGGAACCAGGTCTGCATTGGCGGCCGTGTATTCATAGGATGCAGTACCTCTGGCGCTGATATGCCAGTCGAACGTGATTACATATCCCTGCTGAAATGCCCACTTCACGGCATCTGTATGATATCCGCGTTCGGTGGCATCCTTATCCAGATAATAATGGAAATCAGAACCCAGGACAGCCGGATGTGACCCGGTTACAGTCTTGGCATCAGAGGTTGTTTCATTGCCATGGGCAGAACCTGAACTGAACGCAAAACTGTTGAAAAACTCCTGACCAAAGAGGACATTGTTACTCTGCTCGATCGCCTTCAGGTTGTTGAACAGGTTTTTGGTCTTCTCCGTAAGATCATCATCTACCTGGGCGATAAGCGGAGAGAATGATAGCGTCAGTACGATTAACAGGCCAAAAAAACTACGAAACTGTAAACGTTTTATCATGCGAGTATGGGTTGTCTCGCAAAGATACAATCGAATGAAAGGCCCTGAATAAGCCTGTGAACATCATTCAGTGGTCAATTTGTATAAAGGATGGGGTGGTTTTGTAAAAATTCAACGGTTGAGGATTTGAAGATTGAAAGATTACAATGATGACAAGTTAATCCGTGATGCTACTTTTCATGTAGAAGTCCTTCTGCTTTTTGCCCAGCTTTTCGATGGCGTACCGAAGCATGGTTCTGGGCATGACCGGAGCATACTTGTCCAGGAATTCCAGTAACCTCTTCTTATCTCTTTTGCCTGCTTCACGGACCCAGCTTCCCACTGCTTTCTGCACAAACTCATCTTTATCTTTCACCAGCAGCTCAGCAATAGCAAATGTATCGTCTACATCATTCTGGCGGATGAAGAACCAGGTGCTTACAATCGAAGTTCTACGCTCCCATGCATTCTTAGACTTTGCCAGCTTGTACAAAACGTTTCTGGGTTTATCCGCCAGGTAACCTCCTATCACATGCGGTGCGCTCCGGTCAACCAGGTCCCAGTTATTGATCCGGTTGTGATTATCGATATAAAGTTTGTACAACGTTTTCCTTTCTTCTTCCGAAATATTCTTCCTGCGCGCTTGAAAGTCCATGATACTCACGGCCCCCATGCGCACTTCATAAAAAGGACTCTTAAATAACTTCTGAATTTCAGCAGCAGGCATAAGCATGAATTTCTTTGCTGTATCAAAGATGGTTTTCATTCGTATTCCCAGCACCTTGTCTTTTCCGCTCTCAACATAGAAACGTTTATTTTTCTTCAGCTCTTCAGGAGACTGATGCGTGGTGAGTGTATCGATGAATTGTTTGGCTGTCATGCGGTAATCGGATTAACTATCATCACACCCACAAGGAAAACATTAAAACCGAGAAGGCATATCCAGAAGGAACGTATCCACCGGTTGCCAAACGGGGTATTTTTATCCATAAAAATAGCGGGTACAATGGCTGGGATGAACGCTATGATCGGAAGGAAGATCAGGTAACCTGTCAGGGATAACATGAGATTCATTCCCGGATCAAAAATGTGGTCTGCATTCATTCTTACATTATAATAAATGATATTGATTGTAACGGTTATCAGCAAAACCACCAGAAAGATTTTCTTATTGAATGGAAAGAGATTCATTTTTTTTGTCGTCAGAAGAAGCTGGTCAGTATCACGTATAGGGCGCACAACACGATGAAGACCATAGCCACTACAGCCCAGGTATTTATTCTGCTTTTTTCTTTCACGGCAGAACGGTTCCCTTCTCCCTGCTTTTGCCTGGCGATGACCTCGATCATTTTGTGATACTTGTCACCATACTCGGTCTTATACTTTAACAATGTATCGAGCTTCAGTTCCGGATTGTCGGGTTGCAAGGTAGTATACACCACACCTAAACCCGGCAGGTAATACACTTCACTTTCATCACCGAAAATGTAGGCGTTAAGGTATCGGGCGATCTCTATGGCTTTCTCATAAGAGACCG
>DASXWH010000034.1:0-46505 GCA_036503775.1 Ohtaekwangia sp. | reverse complement strand
CATATGCGTTTTGTATTACCCAAGAATTACCCCTTCTATCAAGAACTAGCAATTCTCCTTTCCCACACAATTCGCCGTAATTGAAATAGTAGTAGATCAACGCTCTATTTTCCTCAGAATCGAAAACTAAATTGGACAGTGCAATCTTACCGATGATGCAATCGGACGCTGTTCCATTGTCGGAAATAGAAACAAAATTAAAATGGCACACTTCAAATTCTGCGGCTGCGTATTCTTTCTGTATTGAATTAAGGAGCCCGATTACTTCATCTTCCTTTTGTGGAAAACTAGAAATCACTTCCTTAATTTCATCGAATGATTTCTCGGGGTTCCTTTGATAGCGGCTCCATGCGCTAAATTGTGGTCGCATTACGGTATCCATGAACAGCACACAATTCTTAGCATTGGAATCCCGGTCTTTATCTCGGTAAGAGTCACCTAGCTGTCTTTTGACAATTTCGTTTACGGCTTCCGAATATGCCTTCAATTCCTCTGACTCAGTTCTTACACAATTTTCCAATCGAGTTTGGCAGCCCGTAAACTCTGAAACTAACATTACTGCGCTAACAATAAATATACATTCTATGTTTATTGCCTTCATGTATATTGTTAGGTTCTGATTGCTATAGTCTTCCTGTTAATGTTTCCTCACTTCAATAGTCAGACATCCGCCCCGACACCTATGAATTTGCTTCAAAGTGCTTCGCCAAGCGCTCAGAAATTCCAGGCCCCAGGTCTTGCTGGTCGCTCAGATTCTTCAAATATTCATGCACTCTACTATTGTACGGCTTAAGTTTCTTAGCGGTGCTTACCTTGTTAAGTACTCGATGGAGACTCCTCCAGTCTTTGGTTGATGCAAGTGATTCGCAAAATTTCTTATAATAAAATTCAGTATTACGTGTCCCTAAAGCGATCAAGGCTAAATAAACTTGATTCTGAATAATTGCACGCAAACTGTTATTTAACAGTTTCTTCAGCCTTTTTTCAGCATGCTCATCTTGATAGAAGAATGGGCACGCTATCATGTAATCTAAACATGATAGTTTAACAATTCCATGTCTTTTTTGAAATAGATAGCCAAAATATCGTTTATACAAATCATGGTCAAAAATCTTCAACTGCCTAGCAAGATCGATTAGATCCGAGAGATAAAGGTGATGCTTCACATCTACGGCTTTATGAATGAAGTCCTTATAATATTCTATGAACGGATCATCGAAATCATAGTCGTCTATGAACTGCATTCGCTCGAAAAAGCTGCGATTCTCAAAATGAAATTTTATTTCCTCTAATGTCTTCATCGTTGGGTCTCGATAAACTGGTTAATCACTTGCTCGCTTTTGTTTATTCTCTAAGCCAAGCCACTTTCTGTGAGCCTTTAACTTTTGCGCTAATGCTTTATCTTCTTTTGTTAATTTTCCATGATTGGCAGTTTGTCGGTCCTTTAAAATTTTCTCTTGTTCCGCCAACTCTTCATTTGTGGTCCCAAATTCATCAGGGTATCCCACAACCCCTGTTTTCTTAGATAAAAAGATAGATACTTTATCTTTAGCAACTGTATTAGCATTTACATAGATCGCTGATTCAGACATCAGAGTGCCTCCAGTAGAAAAAATTGGTATTGTGATAGGCATTGGAATGCTTATGGGGACTACCTGAGCAAGCTTAGGGGCATAAGGGTTTATTGCAAATAAATCACTCCGATCCTGATTAGTCTCCCAGTAAAAAGCCTTAAGGTCCGTAATGTCTGAATCACTTAGTTCATCCAGAGTATATCCACTATTATTTAATTCTTCCTTAATCGTATTCCAAAGCAGCGAATGGTCATTTAGCACAACCTTGTATCCCCGACCTTCAAACGAGAATTTTCCGTCAACAGCCTTTGCAAAATTCTTTGCCTGATTTTGAAAAGGAAATGAGAATGGAATGAATGCATCTATAATGTTTACCGGCCCTGTTCCTAACATATCACCCGCCTTACCTTTATAAATAGGATTCAGATAATCTGATGGTGCCATGTTTGCATCTGAGTCATCTTCTTCAGCACCATCAAGATCAATTTTCCAAATGGGTTTATTTCCCGCAAATTGATATGGTGTATACCATGGGTAGTTTTTTGTCAGCGGGTCAACGCTCAGAAATTTAGCAATTGCAGGGTTATAAATCCTAAAACCATAGTCATAAACGACACTTCCAAAGTCATCTTTCTCCTTACCATTAAACGCGTACCTTGAAATTAAGCTAGTGGTATCTGCCCAACATCTTCCCTCCATTTCCAACCCAAACGGATAGTAATCATTCGTACTCAACACATTCCCCCATGCCGTATCTGCCTGCATGTTAATATTGTCGGTTACTACCGTTAACACGTTACCCAGGTGATTGCTCAACTCATAGCTTCTTCTGCCAAGCGTTTGTGTTCCTTCTGCAATTTCACCTGTATACATACCCAGGCGTGAGCTTCCGTACACCGGCATTTCCATTACGGTAGTGTCTTTGTATATGCTCATTACATTGCCGCTGGCATCCCTAACATAACGCGTTACCATCACGGTATCAAACTTCTCTACGCGCCTTTCAATGCGGTTTCCGGTAGCATCGTAGCGGAAACTCACTGTAATACTATCGTTCTTCGTTTTTACGGTTCTCACTTTGCCGTACGGTGTCCAACTTATCTTCGACCCTTCTTCTTCGTCCTCTATCAGATTACCAATGGCATCGTAAATGAAAGGACCATCCTCCGGGATATAGGCAGCAAAGTCATTTCCTTCTTCGGCTTCAAAATTGGTTGCTACTGTAATATCGCGCGTAGCACGAAGTTCTGCCGGTGTGCCAATCTGTGGTCGTGCTGTTCCCTGAACAAGAATGTCACGATAGAGTTTATTATTTGAGTTGATTGTAGCGCTATATACCGTATCTCGCACAATGGGCAAAACACCTCTCAGTTTATTACTGTTTTTGTAGTAGTAATAATCATAATCGTGCAACACTTGGCCTTGTGCATTCATCCTATGCAAGGTAAGAATATTGCCGTTGCCGTCATAGGTATACGTTTCATCATAGGCGGTATTGGCTTTGGGTGCAAAACCATTTGCTGCGGAATAACCTGTTAAACTTCGGCTCTTTTTAATACGGTGAAGCTGATCGTATTTATACAGCATGGCCTGCATACCTTTGGTGCGATCGTTTTTCACCCCACCGATTTTAGCCAGGTCCGTCACCATCCAACTGATGTTTCCATTATAGAGTCCATCATGGGTAGCACCAGCCCTGCCTGTCGGCAAGGTTCCATTCAGTCGTATCCACAGGTGGTCACGCTCATCGATGGTTGCGTAACCGCCCTTAATGGCTTTGTAATCATTCTGGTAATAGCCAAGCGCATAGGCATAGGCGTCTTTCCCTACGTTTACATCATATGACGCTACGTCTGCATCATCCGCGTAAGGCTGGTTTACACCTTTGGTCCAGCCCTGTAACGTATAGTAGTAGTCTACGCCTTGTGAACTGTATGCTCCTAGCTCAACACGCGCGAGCGGTCCGTGCTGATAATAATAGTACGAAGCCTCGCGGTTCCATAGAAAACGATCGGTAGACGTAAACACTGCAGTAAGGCGGTTGTCTCCGTCGTATTCATAGTGGTGAGCAAATTGATCGTGCTTACCGTACTGGTAGAAGACATAGTTCACTTTTCCACTAACGAGGTCGTATAGATAATCGGTACGCTTGTCAGATAACCCAGGCTGTTGTTGCAGCAGCGCCTTCACGTTGCCGTGAATGTCATACGTGTAATAGGTAGCAATAGTATCGCTAGCTCCTTTCTCCAGTACCTCCACCCAGGCCACACGAGTGCGCAAATATTGTTGGTTGAACCGTGTGTGCACGGAAGGCTTTGCAAAGTCGTAGTGCGTGCGCGTGATGTCAGCAACAATGACGTCCGTAAGTCCGGAAGCAGGGAAGTTGTTTTGCTGCAACGAGTCTTTAAACTCGCCTAGTGTCAACGTAGTCTCCATTTCTCCCACCTCGGTAACTCGTCCCTGTTCATCGTATTTGGTGTAGGAATATTTTCCGTCCTTATACTGCTGAGCATTTTGCGAAAGTTTCAGTTGCCCTTTATCATTATAATAGAAATTCGATTGCCCAGCATCAGGTGTTTCCTGCCACACGAGTTGATTAAGGCTGCCATACTGATAGCGAGTAATCAGGTTATGTTTAGGTTCTGTTTTGGTGCCTGCAAGGAATGCCGTTACCTGTGGTGGCGTCAGCGGGTGCACACCTGCAGGTGGCACTGTCTGCACCAGATTTCCAGCCTGGTCGTAGTAGTATAACGTGTAGTGGTACTCTTTTGACGTATAGGTGTAATCAAGGTGTTCTTTCACCTTATCAAGACACTGTGTGCGGTGTTGGTTGTAGTACTCCGTTAAATAGTCTTCCATCAGCCGTTCGACTGCATAGCTACTGAGAATGCTGTCTTCGATCGCAGCATTGGCAAGGCATTTCTGAATTTCGTCGTTGAGATTGACGGTGAATGAGAACTTCGCCACAGTCGAGTTGGTAGTGTCGTACGCAACGCAGATAGTGCGAGCAATTAAGGTCGTATCCACCACTACGGTCTGCACATGACTTCGAAGCACCAATATTGAATCAGTACTGTATTCGGAGCACCTACCATAAAAACTGCTGATCTCATAGTAGTATTCCCCTTGATCATTCGCAGTAACCGCTGGCAACACCACGGTATGTCCGCTAAACATAGGTGTCGGAGTTTGTTGCAAGGCGACTCCGTTCCTGAACCACTGATATTTGCTAAGTCCATTACCTTCATCATCCAGTCGTGGCACGTTTCTGTCAATTGATGTCGACAAGATTACATTTTGTCCCTCCGCTGCGGCAATGGTCTTTATCTCATCCACTTCTTTTTGAGGAGCATACAGAATAGATCCACCTTCGACATCACATAAAGTATATAATGATTCATACAAGTTCTCAAACGTAAAATTGTTATTCCTGCAATCGATGTGATTCATCCATCCTAAGGCAGGATATAAATCTCCTGAAAAATGGTTATTTGAGATATTCACGAACGTCCCGTTGAGGGCTGCTGGCGGAATTGTGCCGCTAAGACCATTATCATTCAAGGAAATATCATGCAACGACCTTAGGTTGCTCATTTCCGCTGGTAATCCTCCAGTCAATCCAGGATTGCCGATGATCACAATAGATTCTGCATGGCAAAGTTGACCGATCTGAGCAGGGAGGTAGCCCACCAGGTTGTTGTTCTCGAGAATTAAGGATTTTACATAGCCTCCTGTAGTTACGTCTACACCAAACCATGTAGCTAACGAGCTACCCGTTCCCCAGTTAGTTTTTTCGTTCCAGGCCGAGCCATTTGTCGCTTCAAACAATGCGATCAACGCCTCGCGTTCCTGTTGAATGGTTGACTCACAATCGTAGTTATTTATGTGTATTGCATTTGAGGTGAGGGTAAGGCCAGGCAAGTCGGAATGTGTAATCTGATATACATAATACCCATATGGATTCGGAGCAGTATACGTATACCCACCCTCTGTCCACGTTGAAAAACTTCCTCCGTTGGACGCCCAACGGTACAGGCATTGCGGATTGGCTGTTGTGTCAACTCCTGCTTTCAGTATGAGCGTCTGATTTCTGTTTAGATCTACAAACCTTTCGTAATCGACAGTTTGTTGATAGAACTGGTTACTGTAGGTAAAAGTCCCATTGTAAGCATACCTGAATGGTAGCAGATGGGCGAATGTAAATCTGTTTCTTGACACATTTACGCTGGCTATGGCCGATAAGTCCGCAAGTTGCGTTGGTATTGTACCGAACAAACTATTGTTCGAAACGTTAATAGTTGTTAAATAGGTCAGATCGGCGAGAGAACCTGGCAATGTTCCCACCAGATTGTTCGCTGCCAGCGAAATCGCTGTAATATGACCTGATGCGTCCACGGTAATACCCGTCCATCCTGAAACACTTGTGACGACCTCTGGATCGGCAGATGACCAGCCACCCTTGTTGGTCCAACCTGTGCCTCCTGTGTAATTGTATAAATCCCAGAGCGCAGCATACTCAGCAGCATCCGGCAGCGCGCTGCTAAACATGGTTACTCCGCTCATGCGTGCCATTGGAATCACTATAGTTTCAGGCTCCTCGGTTATCTGTTCTTCCAGCAGCGTTTCCAAGGTCCTCCTGATATCGTTCTTCACACTGTCATCGTTATGAATCCTGGTCAATGACCATTGCCCTCTCACTTCGTCCTGTCTATCCGTATTTGCGAGTGCTGTAACGCTTTCACTTGGTTCTTCATTCTCAAGGAACATCATCGTTTGTTCTGATTCAAACGTCGAGACAATTATGTTCTTTGGCAGAATCACAACAGTGTCCTTTGCACAACTCAGGGGATCCACCATAGCTACCTTGCTGAGATCACAATCATATTCAACCAGTATGCTATCGATAGACTGCAGATCCCGATTCACTCCTACATCAGCAGCAAAAATCAATTTCAGGAAGTTACTACGGTTACTATTAAAATATCGTTTTAACCGCCATGCAATGACTGCGCTGTCCTGTGAAGAGAATGTGGTACCACAGGCACTACGAATGTCGATCAACGAAGATTCAATTTCCTGTGTACCCGCGCTGTCGTACAATCCATTTGCCTCTGCCCACGCCGGAATTGCATCCGGGTTGGTTGGCATATTATCTGTTTTCTTGAGATCGTCCAAAGCCGCGGGGCAGTCGTCATAGAGTGAAAGCTTTACTTTTCGTTTCGCTTCGAGATAGAAGCCCTTATATAGAGACCATCTCTGCTCATCCACCTGCCGCTGGTATTCCACCTCCCCTAACTGGCTGCGTCTGTTCTGAAGATCCAGATAAAGAATATGTCTTCCGGCAGATGCATCGTGCATGCCGTTGCTATTGATAAAATAGTCCGTTTCATCCGGATTAATTACCTCAGTAATTGGCCCACGATAGGTCTTGCTACCGTCTTCAACTTTGTCTCCGTTAACGTCATAACTGATTTTAGCTACATAGACGCTGTTAAGCTTACTGGACATGGACTGCTTGTGGTTGTAGCCTGAAAGTCCCAGCTGGCGGAAAAACGGATCAATAGCAAACAGGTCGTTATACCCTTTGGTTGTCGCTTCGCTCCAGGTCCTGATGCGGCCAACGTGCTTTTCGAACTTGTCACTTTCCTTATCCTTAACACACAACAGGTACTTGCAGTATAAGTCATGTTCTTCAATGCTATCCTGAGGAACTACGTAAATAGAATCTCCCGTGTTGTTTCTGTCCTGATAGTATTGAACGATCTGATTGTAGATATTTTCACAATCCATATCGGTAACTTCGTCAATCGCATTTTCGATTGCCTGTTCCGCTTCGGGACCTGTAGTACAGATTTCACAATCCTGCGGATTTGACTGGTAGGTATTGCGTATTAACGTAAAGGCATTCTGAACCGATTCCTCCTGCCCAACAATGGCATACATCTGGTCAAAGGATAGTTCATGAACCTGCAGCTGTTTACTTATGGTGTAGTCACCAATCTCTTTGAACATTACAGCGATCGTTACCGGATCAATGGTCATCGGATTGACGCAGCCTTCCGCTGAAATATTTTTTATTTCAAATGCAAAATCGTCATCCGACTGATTGCCCGAAATTGTATCCAGTTTTAAGCTGTAGCCATCCGGATCGGTGATGGTGATTTTGAGGTCGAACACACAGTGTTGACATCCGAACATTGACACGTTCGAGCCCAAGGCAGACAGATCATATGTAAAGGTGTATAGGGTTTCCGGGGCCTCATTCAGGATTTTATGTGTTGTTGTACTTGATCCGGATTCCTTTTTGTTCATTGACGTGATGTCGACTGTAACGGGGTGTGCCGGCATGAGATCCTTAAAGCTTTGCAATGAATCCACGTTGGCCGGTGGGTCTCCTGCCAATGCTGTAGCGATAGTCCTTCCTTCCTGATCCAGGTAGGTGACACTGACCTGCCCGTTGGCATCCACTATCAGGTTCTTCTTGTAGTGTGTTGCATTACCGACATTGCTTCCAAACAGTCGGATCAATTCTGCGGGTGCGGCACCTCCGTAATGGTAGCGTGTGGTGTGGTCTCCGTCCATGGCAAATGCTTTGCCTACACCTGACTGACGACTGATACGTCCTGTTCCATCATTCAAATATTCGGTCTGGCTAAATACATATCCTTCCGCATCGGGAATAAAATCGCGATGAATACCGGTTGAAGCGTTATTGGACGAGTAATACTGTCCTGCACCCGCAGCGGATGATACAAGGGAATTTGGTACTTTGTAGTTGTCGTAATGAAATTTCTTCCGCGAAGCGTCTGTGCGATTTGTGATGACCGTATCCGCTGAACTGAATACGTTAAACCCTGGGTGATAGTGAAGCGAATTGGTGGTCGTTGGTACGGCCATCATGTTCACACTCTCCCTTCCTTCAAAATCATAAAGGGATTCGCCCACTACTGTTACCTCTTCACTGCTCAAGTTGGTCTGTGCCTGACGCTGACGAAGACTTCCATCAAAGTAGTTCATGACCTTTTTATATTTTCCTTCTTCCGCGAAGACTGTTTGTTCCTGCCAGTTTCTCAGTGTATCGTGATTGTGAATGATTATAACACCACAGGGGTCATATGACCAGCGACCGAGAATACGGTGTTCCGGGAACTCCGGATTATATCCAACTGCGCGAATCCGGTACCACATTTTGCCATCCGGATAATACACCTGGTGTTTATAGACTAATGCGTTTTGGATGGTTACCCCCACCCCAGCGCGCGACTGGAAAGCCTCTTCGGGTGAATTTATCTCGACAACACCATTATCATTGATGAACACCCATTCCAGGTCAAATTCCTGTGCTCCCTTTCCTGAATAGTTCCAGCCAACCGAATGGTGATCATTGGCTTCGTGTGTAGGGCATTCAAGAGACACCAGTACCTGAGGATCAAAGTTAGCTTCAGGCATCCGGAACAGAAGTGTATGGAGGTATACATTTTCCAGCGGTACTTCGCCGGTGAGGTATTTTCGCGTCACGGCATAGCGGTAGTCATCCGTACAGGAAACTGCCGAGTCATGAAATATTGTTGCTATAAATGTCTGGCTGGTGATATCAACCTGGAGCGGTTTAGTCCAGAGTGTGTCATCCTCATGTAGCAATGATATTTGGAGAAAGGTCGACCAGTCAATGGTTGTATTGCGATCACCGAGATCATATTGAAGCTGAAAGCCTACGTGGTATTTCCCATCCAAACAGCCTTCGAAAACATTGTATGCCTCGTCTTCTTCTATCTCATTGAGCATTTTCGGGATTGTCGGTTCAGCGACCGGAAGTTTTTTATCCCGGCTTGCTTTCACTTCCTCCGGAATGCGATTAGATGCCATAGCACTCCCTTCGACATGAATTATCTGCTGAAAGGCATTGCTCCAGCATCCACCGTTTTTACTATGTATTCTGATTACATGATTTCCCTGTGCACTGAAAGCAAGTTGTACTTTTGATTGCTTGGGATCCATGTATGAGATGGTTCCTGACGGAGGCACCTCCCAGGTAAATGCATCAGCGCCAGTTGTATCGACCACCGTGTAAAATTCACGTTGTCCAGTCCACAGCAATGTATCACCTGACAAGCCGATGATGGCATCCGGGATCGGTAACTCCGTGAGAATTGCCGACGCTGCCGTGTCGACACAAGCACCATCGCTGATCAATACTTGAATGAATGAAGATTCATCAACGACAAGTTGAGTGCCAGTCTTTCCGGTAAGTATCTCTCCGTCTTTAAGCCATTGATATGTATAGCCTTCCAACGGTTCTATCGAAACCGTGGTACTGTCATCATTACAAAAGTATTTTGTACCCGTGATCGTTGTTTCGGGAAGCTGACGGTTTTGAATCAAAATGGAATCAGATTCCGCAGAGCAGTTGCTTGCTGTTATCCGGACGGAATAATTTCCGGTGCTTGTCACCTGGTACGATGAGTTTGTGCCACCTGCAATATCTTCATTGTTTTTTCGCCATTGATATGAGAACCCAGAACCCGTCACCGCCTGTAATGTTGTTGGCAGTCCGGGGCAAATAAACGGATTTTCAGGTACCTCAATTGAAGCAACAGGCAATGGTGTTTCTGTTACTACTTTTGCGGCTGATGTTTTCTCACAGCCGTTGGCTGAGACCGTGACCGTGTACGATCCTGCTTCATTTACTTCATATGTATTTCCGGTAGCACCTGCTATTGTGCTATTATCTTTTTTCCACTGATACGAATACCCAACACCTGTAGCGGCAGTAAGAACTGTTGCGCTGCCGTGACAAAATGCATTTAAACCATTGATGGTAGCTTCCGGTAACAGTCGTTCTGTAACGGCAACAGGAGATGATAATGTTTGACAAGTTCCGGAAGCAGTCCTCACAGCGTAATTACCAGGAGCGTTAACGGCAAGGGTTTGGCTGGTTTTTCCGGACTGCAAAACGCCATCCTTATACCATTGATATGTATACCCTGCAGGTGCTGAAAGTATTGTTTCACCTCCCGTGCAAAAAAAGAGGTTTCCAGTTATGGAAGCGGAAGGCAGTGGTGTCACTGTGACCTGAACGGCTGACGAGGATAATGCGGAACATCCACCAAAACTAGCCAAGACCGTATATACACCAGAGGAAGTAGCCTGATAATTAGGGGATGTCACTCCTGTGGGCACTCCGTCTTTGCGCCACTGCCAGGCCCACGGTCCCTGAGGTGAGGGATTGAGCATTACGGAACCGCCTTCACAAATATTGGTGGAACCGCTTGGTGTAATAGTTACATTGTCAACAGTTTCATTACTAACGCTTATTTCCCCCGTCGTGACAACGCAGGGTCCATTATACAACATAGCCTTGTATAGACCGCCCGAACTTGCTGAGTACGTAGCTGAATTGGCTCCTGAAATTTGTACACCATTTCTGTACCATTGATAACCAGAATAACCGGATGTAACATTTAACGTCACAGTCGACCCACCGCAAACACCCGGATACCCTGAAGGCCAAATAGAGCTACTCATGTTGTAGCTGGTGATGGTTGTTTGAGTAGATGTTTTTGAACAGCCATTCTTGGTGACCGTGATCGAGTAGTTTCCGGGTTCAAAGGTTGTGTATGTTACGCCAGTTGCATTTGTGATGGCAACCGAATTTTTCCGCCACTGAAGACCTGTTGTCTGTGTACCCATATATTTAAACGTAACCGGTTCGCCGGACACGCAGATGTATGGCGCAGTCGTGGTGGTATAAGAAACATCTGGTGTATTGTCCGTCACTGTCACTGAATTGGATGTTCTTGTTCCGGAACACCCCGATATAGTCGCTGTACAATGGTAAGTACCAGCCTGCGTAACGTTTATGGACGATGCCGAGCCCGTGATCTGTATTCCGTTTCTAAACCACTTAAAGTTAGAACCCGCGAATTGTGCGGCTATGGGCACCGATGTACTGTTACACACGGTATTTCCGTTGGGCAATGTAATTGTTGCCGTACACTGTGCATATGCAACCATGGGCAACAATGCGTTAAGCAGTGATAGAATAATGACTATACTAAAAATATTTCTTACGGAAACGGACAACTTTCTGGCTTTCATCGCAAACTATTTCGCTAGGTATATTATCGGGGCGGTTGTAAACGGATCTCAAATTCTCAGTGATCTACTTTTGTTCGACCTTTTCCAGTCGCTTCTTCAATTGCTCGTTTTCTTTTTTCAACTCGATCATGTAGAGTGTCAACTCCTCGATCTTACGCAGAAGAATTGCATCCATGTTACCCAATTCATGACCTTCTTTCTTTATGATTTCCGCTGAAGGCACATCCTGAAGGTGATTGTTCTCCTTGATAAAGGATTCTACTTCTTCGAGTGTTGGCAACTCGTAGGTTGGTTCAAACACATAGTCAGGCCAGGTTGTGCTTGCATTTTCAACCCGAACATCCTTTGCTCCAATCTTACCGTTCACTGCAAGTTTGTAGCCACGGGGATTGTCGGTAAGCGTGGTACCAATACCGACACCACCATTGAAGTGAACATTCGCACCAGCAGTGACCCACTGTGAACTTACCACGATCTGATCATTGATGTAGAATTCCGGAGCACTGACTTTGCCACTTACCAATAAGGTATAGCCATTAGGATTACTTGTGAGATTATTTCCAATACCTACTTTACCTTTCACTACCAGATTGTTTTTTGCCGGGCTTGCATAATTATATGCATCAGCAATCAGCAGTCCTCCTGCTTTTACTCCCGCAGGAACATTCAGAAGAGACGAATTTGAGATCTGGAGATACCTATTTTGGTCCGTACCGGTTGTAGCCGTATAAATTGTAGGTGATCCTGCATCCAAGAGCAAATCACCAACCACGTGAAGTTTAGCTAGCGGCGCATCCACGCCGATGCCTACGTTTGATGTTGTGTTAGAGACTGTGAGTTTTGTAGCTCCGCCTATCTGGAGTTTCAGATCGGTTGCCGCACTCGAGCTCACCTGACCATTTGAAACAAAAACGGATTTATTAAACAGGAACGCAGAAAGATCGGTGGACATGTGTGCCCAGTTTGCATCCTGAGGACCGATGTCGACATATCCGGTGAGGGTACTTATCCGAAGGGCACCGCCTGAAGCGTTTCCGCGGATTGCTCCATTAATATGGAGTTTCGTTTGCGGGTTAATTCCGATTCCAACATTGTAGCTCGTATTGGTCAGGTACACGCTCATCGACCCGGTATTGGTAGACCATTGCGCCTTTACGGCCAGTGGTAGCATTGCCATGAGCAGGGAAATGTATTTTACTTTTATCATAACTGAATTCTATTTGTTCGTATTAGTCCTTGTTTACATCTTTTGCAGCATCTTCCAGCAATCGTTGCACGGTACCATTCATGCGTGCCTTATGGTAGTACATATGGCGGCCGTCCTTTACGTCCGCTATGCAATCGTCCACAAACAGTGTCGTATAAAATGCGTACTGTTCATCGCGGGTCACGAGGTAGTCGACCAATTCATCCATGGTTACCACCTTGACTTTAAAGGGCAAGGTCTTTAACCAATTCTCGTCCTGTAATGCCTGTTCATCAGCATCTGATATCCACCGGTCGCAGACGAGTATCGTCTTCTGTTTCAGTAGCGGTGTTCTTTTTTTCCACCCCCGTTGCCAAGCTGCACCCGTGGTGACATCATTTTCAAGGCAATCATGCAATTGGGCATTCAGGTTTGCGACATTATGAACCAGCAATCCCTTGTTAAGTATGGTCTCGAACTCCGAATACGCGATTGGATTTTCAGGTTTTCTAGTTGTTGTTACCGTCAGTGCCGGAGTCAACGGTGTATGGTCGTGCATTGCCCCCAGCGGCAAATCCGGAAAGTATTCTCCAAATTTCATCAGGGTATAGGTGTTGTCTCCAAGCTCCTCCAGCATCGTCGCTTTCTCCTCCTCGACCACTATAACCTCCTCGGTGTAGTCCCAGGCAATCTTCACCGCTTCGACGATATGCTGATTGTATGTTTCAATGTTCTTCCGGTACTTTTCCAATCTGCCTCCGGAGTCTTTATGTTTACGGTAGTACTTTTCCCAGTACGGGTCTTCCTTTTTGATAACAATGGCCAACCGCGTGGCTTTCGTGCGTTCCGCCACTTTTTTGTCTGCGACAAAATGAACCCATTGGGCGTGGAGGCAATTGAAGCCCAAGACAAAAGCAATGGTACAGAGGATTCGTAATTTCATTCCTACTCTCATGTTGTCGGTTATAGGTTAGGTGTGCTTATGTTGAAGCCCTTGAACGCACTTGCGGGCAGCATGCCGTTGTTGGCTCGTGTTATATAATGCGTTTCGTCGAAAGTCAGGGTTTCAAAACGTGGAGCTGTATCAAATACTCTGAATCTGATTGAAGCAACCTGTCCGGTATTGTATTCATAGGAAATGCTTTCCAGGAGGCCCGTTTCGTTCCAGACAAAAAGATCAATGGTTTTCACATCACCGTTCCTTTCATCCAATTGAAAATGAGTGATTCCATTCTGGATCCCTAGATACTTCGGTTCCTTATAGAAGGAAAGAATACTGTCGATGTTGAACTTAAAACTCTTCCGCATCGCGGCTTCATTCTTTACATCACGGGTGGTGTATACTATCTCCTTTTCAGCACGATTCACCATGATCAGGTACTTCTCGTTCATGAGCATGTCATTACTACCGAAACGATACAGGTATTTCTCTCCCTCTTTCTTAATATCCACCTGTAGCTGGTAGTGCACATCTGCTGGGTTCGTTTTGGTGAAAACAGCAACATCCATAACAATATGCATGTTGTTCATCTGGCGATACTTCTCCTGCAGTTGCATTACAACTTGTTTGAAGTCCTGGGCCTGCGTTTGCGCACCGGCACAAACCAACGTCAGGATAATAATTCTCAATTGTGTGATCATGTTCTTACAGATTATTCTATTTCACTTTTAACCTGAGAGCTTACGTTTTCTGAAATCGTCTTTATACCGCGCTCTGTTTCCTTCTTCACCAGGAACAGATTTCCTTCGTCATCATAGTAATAGAAGGTTGCGAAGTTCTCTTCATCCAGAATTGCCTGAAGGCGGTAGTCTTCGATGTTATAGACATAGCTTTTCATGTTTCCTTTCTCCGGATGAATCCGGAGGTCGTCATACCATGCGTTGCCTGTGCTTCCCGGTTTAAACTTCAACTCTACCGTGGCCAGTTTTGCAGGGCACACAACGTTACCTCGTACCTGCTGCCATCCCTCTATGACCGGGCCGGAAGGCTGGATCGTTCGCGTAGCGAGAACAATCTCATTTTCGTCCCGGAATGTGATTTCAATTCCCAGGTTGTCTGCCAATTTGGGAGTCGTTACGTACGGATTATTCACAGACACCCATGCATTCAGGAAATAGGTTTTACCTGAATCCAACCGCAGTAGATTTTGCTTGAAAGTCATTTCCGAAGAAATCTTCAGACTGTTTTTTCCAGAGTGCGCGAGCGTATTGTCAATGACTGGCGTTATGATGGGCTGAAGGTCGTTTTTCACTTTTATCTCTCCTTTCCAAAGACCCGGGAACGGTTCACGTCGAAGGACGATCATTGACCATGACGGTACGGTAGGGTGGTTCTGTATACAAAGCACCGGATCATCCTGAATGTAGTTGTTGTGCCTTCCGTGTCTTGGGGAAAGGGCGAACAAGCTCCGTGCGCGAACATCGACTTTTTCTACGTTAGCGAGTTGTTCCACGGAGGCCTCCACTACGGCAATGTGATTTCGTGCAGATCTGACTTTATAGATATAATATTCCGGAAGAGGCTGGTTTCCGAAGATCAAGTTTCCGGTTGCATTCTGGTCCAGGAATTCGAAGCTTGTGAAAGCCATCTCATTGTTGCGCATATTGACGCCATTTGCCGACGGCAAGTGACCTCCGTAGTCGTAGAGCGCTGCCGAATGAATACCCAGGACGTCTTGGTTTTCGAGTTCATAACTATACGGACTGTATTGGGTGATTGTATTTGCCTTCGTCCAGTCCGGTATTGCATCGAGTTCCGCTGAGGACCAGTTAAATTGTTCGAGTGTGAATGTTCCGTCCTTTGCTATGTTCGTTTGTGCTGACTTCGATCGTGGTACATCGTATACATAACCACCGTCATTTCTCCATACACCCTGGCTACCATTGAGGTAACTGTTCACATTTGCTGTCTGCAACGGATGTTGTAACGGCCAGGCATCCGAGAACGTAGTGGCTCCAACCGCCAATATGCCTTCACGAACATCGGTCTGAATTTGCACCAGCGAGTCGGTTACAAATTCATTGGGCAATGTAAACGTCACCTGTTTAACGATTGTAGAATCCGCCGCACACGGCCCACAGCTGTAGGAAACGGTCATGGACACGGTGTAGGTTCCTTCCGAAGGGAAAGCATGCCACGGACTATTCTCAACCGAGGTTGCACCGTCTCCAAAATCCCAGGCGTAGGTTGCTGTGTTGCAGTTGGTTTTGTACTTCACAGCAGGTATGAAATTCATGGCACACAGATATCGTTTGGCATTGAATCCTGCTCCGGTGATCAGGTGTTCACACGAAAAAACCAGTGTCTGACGCTGACTTGTCAAAACCAGATTTGGCGCATCGGGATGTGTTATCCTGTAGTAGAACTGAGCACCTTCATCTGTTTCGAGGGTATTTGCTACGATGTAATGAAAGGCACTATCAGTTGCGGGCGAAATGGCCTGGTGGCTGCCGTTATGAACTTTGAACCACTGGAAACGAGCCTTCTTCCAGAGTGCTGTGTCGACAACAGCCGTCAATTCAAAAAAGCTTCCGGGGAAGGAATAGATTTCCCTGACCGTGTCCACCATCGGTTGCGGGCTGTACACGTAGCTTCCTGAGGCCGGTTTGAATTCCAGTACATCTTCGAATGTGAACTGGTTGTTGTTGACTTTGACGGTAGGTGTCGATTCATTAAAATGACATGCCGAGTCCACCACCGAATAGTAGTTGAAGCTTATATCCACGTATTTCTTCAGGCTGGTAACATTGCTAAGAAAAGCAGGGACGGTATCCCGTAATTCATTCTTATGCAAATCAATTTTCTCAAGCGCCCGCAGCTTCGTCAGGTTAGGAAGAGAGTCAATGTGGTTGTCATACAGGTGCAGTTCCCGAATTGATGTAAGCGAGTCAAAGTTAGCGGGCCATTTGCCATTGAGATCGTTGATGGAAATCCGCAGTATTTCGAGGTTCGCGAGTTTTACAAAGTTATCAGGCAAGGTGACCAACTGATTATTGTTCAGTACCAGTGTCTTGAGGGAAATCATCGTTCCCGTACCAAACCACGATGGTAATGATGTAATTCCGTTTGAGGTTAAGTCGAGTGTTTCCAGATTTGGCAAATCACGGATTTCTTCGGACAAGGGTTGAAGATGGTTGCTTGCTGCCCATAATTGTCGGAGTGAATTTGAGTTGCTTAAATTCGACGGAAGCGCTGTAAGATCACATTGATCAATCCACAGTGTTTTCAACATGGGCATGTTGCCCAGGTCATTACACTGTTCCGGTTCCAGGTCGTCATTTGATGACAGGTGCAGTGTTTCAACGGTGAGTGAATCAAAGTCGTCAGGCAGACCTATAATTTCACAATCGACCAGCTTTAAAATTTTCAGGGATGGTATGGATTTCAGTTCATCAATCGTACTACTGAGACGTTCATCGTTGCTGTAGTTCGTTCCGCTCAAGTCCAGTTCATTCAGTTTTGGCAAGTCAGAAAAAGATTCCGGAAATGCGTTGATCCCGTTTTCCCTGAGATACAAAGTATACAGGAGTGGAAGATCTAGCAGACAGTCCGGCAATACACCGGCAGCATCTTTAAACTGTGGATTTCGGCTTAAGTCGAGGATTGTTAAACTCGGAAGACCAGAAAGTCCTGTGGTCACGGACGCCAGTTGCAGATTACAACGATCCAGGTAGAGTTCCCGTAAATTATTCAAGTCAGAAAATTCTGCGGGAATATCTCCTTCGCCACCCAGATCATTGTTGCTTAACGAAAGTTTCGATAGATGTGTCAACTGGCTGATTGATGGGGGGATTGGCCCGGACATACTATAGGATCCCGTCGCAGCGCTTAAGTTAACGTCCTCAAGAAGTTGTAATTTATTGAGCCAGGTCGGGATGACTCCCGTAAACCGATGACCCGAAAGATTTAATGTCCTGAGTTTGGTAAGTGAATCCAGAACAGGAATTGTGCCACTGAGTCTATTTGCTCCCAAAGAGAGCGTAACCAGTGCCCGTAACTTGTTCAGTTGCTCAGGAAGTGTTCCGACCAGGTTATTGCCGGACAGATTGATACTAATGATGTCTCCATTAGGAGCAAATACGCCATGAAGCGTTGAATCAGGGAAACTGTTGATCCTTGACAGCGTCCATTTATCAATCCAAGTGCTATCCCCTTCCGTTGCGTGATAGAGAGCGAGCAAAGCTTCCCTTTCCTCGTTATCCGGAACTAATCCCTGTGCCTGAATTCCCAATGTTGCAGCAACAAAGGCAAGCACCAAATACAAGCGAACCGGGTTCACAGTCTTAAATAACAAATTCATGCCTTGATTATTCATTGGGAACAGAAACTACTTTAGTGTAAGATTTAGAAACACCTGGTTGTGACGGATCTTCCAGTCCGGTAATACTTCCAGCTGACACATTCAGGTGATTGCGATAGCCTGATCGTACGATCATAGCGTTATAGGAAGAAGCCGGCAGAGGCTCGGGACTATACAGGATCATTTCGCCATTTTCTTCCCCAGCGAAAACGATCTTTGCTTTTGGAGAATTCCATCCACCAGTTGTGCTGTAGAGAAGTATCTCGTCTCCTGGTACAAGATTGCCCGCTGTAGTGGTGGCCTTGAATGTGTACAAAGAGTTGTTGACATAATCTTTCGTTACATCAGCGATTGAGAATTTGAGTCCGATGTTCTGGAATGCTGCACCCATCCCCTGGTATTGGGTGTATGCAGGAATGTTATAGCTATAGAGGGGCGCGTCAAAATTGTTGTTCACCTTTGTAAGCAATACTCCTCCTGTGTACTTATCCCATTTAACATTTTGCGTTATCACCGTTGAACCTCCATCATACGCTTCGACACTTTGTAATATTCCGGTCCTGAAGATCAACTTGTTTGCTACCGAGGAGCGCAACTGTTGTGCATTGACACCCACTGATGGCCATGGCACAAACGCAGGGAGCATAAAGGTTCCAAGGGGTGTCACGATCAGTAACATTTCTATATTTATGTTGGCGCCACCTTCCCATGCATTGTCTTCATGTTGTCGCATGTCGAGAAAGAACTCATGCTCCTGTCCGATTGAATATTTCGCTACTGCCGGGTTGGCCACTTCTGCTTTTGACGCGATACTCAAGCTTCCATCATTGTTGTCTTTGAATGTTGCCGACAGCACCGAAACGTTTTGCTTTTGATAAATCTGTGATTCGCTAAAGTAGTTGTACTTCACCCACGAGATGGGTTTGGGTTCAATGCCGCCCTGCCGGTTCTGGCGGTATGTGCTCACCATTTTTTGCTTACCATGCATGTCATTGGTGATCATGCTGTAGCCCTGTGATGTTGTCAGTTTATTCACCGATACATTTCCGAGGAATGGTATGGGCACAGAAAGCTGATAAGGTTTGTCCACCTTTTCCGTTTCATCCGTTATTACGGGAAAATCCTTGGCGGTAAAAAATTCATGCACTGTTACTCCCGAGGTACCATAACTGATCTTGCCATCCGACTTTGGCAAAATCGTTTTACCATTTTCGAGTGTATTGTGTTTCACCTTCTGTCCGGCCAGGTTTGCTGCTGCCAGACTTGTGACTGTTACCTTTCTGTATCCTACCTGCGGACCGGGATAAGAACTTTCGTTCACCGGAAATTCAAAGAACAGGTTATTATCGGAGCGCAGCGATACTGACTGAACATATCGTTTGGCATAACGAAGTGGAATTTCATCCCCTCCGACCATTGGTTCATATGCCGCTACTCCACTACTGATGACATTATTGTCCTCCGTCATGGAATAGTCGTACACTTGTCCATAGACACCCTCTTTGTCTTCGGTCCAATTGTCGATCATGGTTACTTGCCTTACGCGAAGGCCGCCACCGTATTTGATTTTATCAGGCGAATTCAAGCGTACCCATGATTTTCCGGCCATCATCTCCCGGCCGAAACCAGCGTCGTTACAGAAATCATAGTAGCCGGCAAACATGGTCTTAATGTTATCAAACAAACTACCCAGGGCTGTAATCTGCTTGACTCTTTCTGCCGGTTTGTCCGTCTGTTTGAAGTTTGTGAGTTTTTTATCCGAGCTGGCAAGCTCCGGTTGGTTGATACGCAAGTGCTGCCAGGTACGTAATGAAAGCGGATTCACATCTTCCTCCTTCACCAATTTGAATGAGCCGTAGACGTAGTTGCTGCCGCCGGCTTTATGCAGCTCCATGGTGCCATTGGCGGAGAAATCCACTTTCACATACATTGATATGTATTCGTAAAAGTCTTCGTCTTCGCTGCGGACATTGATCAGCGCCTTGATGTAAACCTGCTCTCGGTCTTTGTCGAGGTATTTCATTACCTCATTTTTCATCAGGGTTTTCCTTGTAGCCTCATCTCCGGAAATAGCTGACTCCGGAACTGGCCGTTCGAGTTTGAAATACACCCGTGAGTTGTCGTCCAGTGTGAACTCGCCAGAAGTATTTCCCTGCGGGCTGACAATATCCATCATCTGCATAGCCTGCATGTGCTGCACGTATGCATAGTCATCTGATTCATAATCCACTTTGATTTTCCCACCCGACGGCAGCTGTATTTCAGTCAGACTCCATGCTGCAGCGTTCTGATCGATCTGATCTTTCTTTGCCGGGTCCTGTTCAACATACGGGTAGTCAATGTTGTACAACGGGTCATTTACCGGATAGGGTTTGTAGTTACCCCAGCGGTCATAAGCATGCTGATCGTAGGCCGGATTATGTTGATGGTAGCTAAATACATAGGGATTAAATTTTCCTCTTGTGTTACTTCCATACTCAAACCAGACTTTACGTAATGTCAGCTTGCCGTTCCCGGTAATACTGTTATCCACACCGGGACACAACGAATAGTCGTAATCAAACTTTACTGTCTTTATCGGCTTACTGGTTCCAGCAATGCGGGAAAACAGTTTAATCTCGTTCAGTTTGTAAATTGCCTTACCTGTTTCATTCTGATCCTGTAAGAGTTTGTTTACACCTCTTCCATCTTCGCGTTCTTCCAGTGAGAAAGTCGCTATGTGTGATTTTGTTTCGGCTTTCACCAGGTACCACATTTCTTTTTCGCCGTACACGAATGATCCTCTGTCATCACGTGGATCTGTTTTCCAACCTTCGGAATAGTGGGCTTTGGAGAATGGATCGCGCCATTTGTAAGCACTTGACTCGTCTGCTGTTTTTCGATAGGTAAATTTCACCCAATACCCCAGGTCATCGGCTGACACACCGTCACCGGTGATATCGACATAATCCGGACCAATAATAGAGGTGAGCAAATAGGCATGCGCATATTTTGGCATGTCTACACGCTTCAAGAATTTTTCAGTGCCCTCCTGTTCATAACAGGGATCGCCTGATGATCCACAGGGGTTGCCATTGATTTTATTGACCAGCACCTTTGAGTCGTTTTGCGCCCTGAACCCGGTGAAACTTGTTTCCTCCTGCTTGAGGTTATAGGCAGGTATTCCATAGTTATATCTCAGGCCTTCTGGTGTCAGGGCTGTGAACGCTGCGATGTGGTGTTTTGGTAAACGGCTGCGATCAAATGTTGTATCCACTCCTGCGGCGGTCTGGTATCTTACCTTCAGATGGGAAATCAACTCCTTACCATTTGCTGTCAGTTCTTCATTTGTGATTGTCTGGATGAGCTGAGCTCTGGTTTTTCTTTCGCGATCAGTCGTGGCTGAATTCGGCATGGTCTTGCTCCAGTTGGTCCGCTCCAACGTGTTGGCAGCAACCGCATTGATGTTGTCTCCCGGTATCGCTACGCGAACCGCTTTGTCGCCACCGATAGCATCTAATGATGTATTACTTTGAGGTGTATTCTCCCCGTGCACCTTGAAGTATACAGGTTCATAGGTGTCATTAATGCCTCCGGATTGAAAGGCAGAAGAGCTTAACGCATTATTATTATCAGTCCATTTGCTGGAGGTTGATTTTGCGTGATTGACTGTCAGGTTAACACCGACGTGAGCTAGTCCAGGTGCGGCATCCACTCCTATGGATGCGCCAACTGATTTTGAAATTGTTTCCGGGTCGTGAACTATGCCCCGATCGTTTCGCATAGGGCGATACATTGCCGATATCCCCTGTCCTGTCACCGAGTATACATCATAGGTTAGTGATGGTATAGGCAGGTTGGGAGAATTCTTTGTGATCAATCCATCCTTTTCACGGTTGAAGTCCAGTACAGCCGATGCGTTCGTGGCATTCTGATAGTTCAGGTATCCATAAGCCTTTGCACTGGTCCATTTCTTATTGTCTTTCAACCATTGCTCGCTGTAAAATCCCTTTACATAACCGTTTGCAAAAAATCCCCACATTGCCGCACCGGGGGCAAATCGTGCAGCCATGCTTACATTCCGCATGGGCATGCTTACCTGCGGTGTATAACCAGGATGAGAAAGCGTTAAACCCGCAGATGAATGGCCAACCGAACCAAACGGTGTGACTTCAACTTGCGGGTCAGTTTTTTCATTCTCCGTTTTTTTATCATCCGTATCCGACGTATTACTGTTTGTTTCTTTGTTTTGGGTAATTGCATAGGTAGTCATGCTATGCGTTGCCGAAATCGACTGTAATCCAGTCTTCGAATTATAGTCAGCTCGTAACCCGAACGTACCCAATGCTTTTTTGGATAAACCTAAACTCGGAGACAGGCTCACGCCTTGCTTCGGATCCAGTGAAAAACCTAAACCGTGTGTCAGACCACCGGCCACCGAATGACTATACCCCACATTTCCGTCGATGGAATATCCAAAGCCGTTGTAGTTGTTATAGTTGACCGTAAGGCCAATTGATCCTCTGTCCTTGGCCGCACCAAACCGCTCGAGTGAAACCCCTGCGCCTAGTCCTACAGTAACACTTGGCTCGATCGCCATTTTTGTCTTAATAGCGTCACCGCTGAACTCATCCGGAAGGCCCCGCATCTGACGATTTATAGCTCCCGGGTTCAAACTGAATCCAAGTCCGACCCAGCTTGCTTCCGCATCCATACCAAGCCCGGCCTGATAGGAAAGGTTAAAAGGGTATCCTCCATTGGGCCCTGGCAATTCAAACAATGGAATATTGTACGAAAAGTCCCCTGTAAAAAGGTCGACCATGTCACTTGTTCCCGCAGGCTGGAATCCCTGAACTTCGGGTTGTGAGGGCCCTGACGTGAGGGCATATGAGGGCACAGCCGACAACTGCAACACGATAACCCCCAGGAAAAATGTGGCTATGAAACGTTTACGCTTATTAAGAAATCCGATCATAATGCTAAAGCAGGAATATTACTTTTATTGATTTTGATGTTTACCGGAAGTGAACCCAGTACTCGAGAGTTAATCACGAGGCGAACATCCTGTGATGCCTGCGGATGCTTTTCAAACGCCAGCAAAAATGTGCGGCTGTTCTTCATATCTGCGGGTCTTTCGAAATGATACAAGACGCATGGAAGCGCCTGGCCATTTTCTTCGATCATGAGATCGTTCTGGAATGAATAGGAGAAATAGTAAAGTCGTTGCTGCCGCTCCGCTTCGTTTTGAATATTGAAGTCAATCAGGTCCATGTCATCTATCTTTGGCTGAATTGTCACGGTATAATACTGTAGCTGATCGTCTTGCTGACGGGGTTGATCACGGTACTGAAGCCACTTAAAATCTTCAGGCATATATTGCACATCCACTATGTAGTCTCCCGCTTCACGCCGAACGTGCAGACCGTTCTCGTAATCGGTTACCCACTGCACAAAGGATGATTCATCCATCGTGTTGCTACATGCCGCGCCGATAACCCAGAGCATTGCCAGGATCAGATTATTTCTCACCTTCATATTTAGCGTTGATATAGTCCACAACTTCTTCTGAAATATCGAAAGCTTCGCTTCCATACATGAGGCTTCCGTTACCCGTTGCCCCGTAGATAAAATCATACCCCTGTTCCTTTCCAAATGCAACAATCTGCTGGTTAATTTCTTTCCAGATATCCTCTGTGTACTGCGCTGACAGGCGCTGTTCATCCTGAGCATATTGTTCACGCAAGTGCTGATACACCGCAACGGATTCCGTAGTTCCTGAAGCAACGGCAGACTCCAGCGAGTCCAATGCATTACGATGCTTCGTTTCCACTTCTCTCAGCGCATCTTCAAGCTTTATCTTCCCGGCAAATTTTTCGAATACAATTTCATTCACTACGTAGCCGTGTTTGCCCTGCTTGTTTTTTAACAGAAGGTAACCGACCACAGCCATGGTGGCAGCCAGAAAAAAACATAACGTTCCGATTATCTTATTCATAGTCGATTTAGTTCGTCGATTTGATTCTCTGTGCAGGCAATGATTTCAGCGGCTCAACAAATAAAGTATTCACTTTATTTTTCTCGTCCTGGCAAGTCAGGTGCACCATTTGTTTTGTCTCCTTGTTGCAGGCGTCTGTGACCAGGACCATCACATAATAGTCCGGGTTCTTGTCAACATTGATGACCATTGTTCTGCCGGGCCTGGTGATTACCTCTTCACGAGGCTGATACAAGAATTCCGATTTGGCGTCATTGAGGACATACCAATTCACGGTATAAGGAGCTTTTCCTCCGGTAATGGTTCCATAAAAATCCACCACGTTGCCTTCAAAATCATTGCAGGAAACGCTTAGCGGGTTCACAAAAATGTTCACCTCAGGCTCCTCTGTTACCGACGTCCTTTTTCTTATCAGCAATTCATACTTGTTTCCCATTTCATCCCGCGTGCGGCATGCATAAATCTCATCTTCGGGCCATGATGAAAAGAGCTGGCCGATGTTAATGCGGAAATGATTAAGGCCATACGTTTTTGAAAGTGTGAAATTCCCCACCATTTCATTTTTGGCATTGTAAATCAATAAGGGTATGTCCTTGCTTCTGCCATACAGATCCTGGTATTGAATATTCAACGAACCTTCCTTGACATCATGGATCGCGAGGCTATTGCCCCTGCTGATATCAAAGTAGTATGCCGTTTCTGCGGCGCTCCCGTTTTGTGCCCAAACACAAATGGGAAAAAGTAAAAACAAGCAAAGCCCCAATCTCATATCTATTTTTTAACTTTTACTGAGCTCAATCCGATCCTAAAAACCATTGGTGAAAACTCGTGGTTAACCACCTTGTTTTCAGTGATGCAATACAACACAGAGAAATTCAATGTCACAGGCGCATTGATGTTTAGCAGGAATCCGCCGCCAGCAAAAACATTGTGTTGCTGATAGAATTTCTTTGTTTCTTCTTTGGTACCTACCTGGCCGTACGAGTCCATGATATCCTCCACCTGGAAGTATCCTTGCCGCTTCAGAAACTCTGCTTTAAAAAAAGTCTTGAGACCGACTGTAGTCACCACCTTTTTGTCGTTCTGCTGGATCAGCACGTTAGGTCCCAGCCCCAGTGACAGGTACTGTGTGAAATGATAACCCATTGTAGGCGCTGCCTGAAGAATTTTGAAATCTCCTGGTGTGAATCCAACGACACCTTCGAAATACGTTTTATCCCAGAATTTTGGCTTGGGGGAAATCTCAGAGACGATTTGATCCTCTGAAATCTCTTTTTCCGTAAGCTTGAGCTCTTCATTTTTCAGGTGGATGCTGCGAAGGCTATCGAACTTACTGGTGTACTTTGTTTTAATGGTGCTGGCGCGAAGGGGCGTTAAGTCCTTCAGGTCTTCATCCGGCAATTTGAGATCAGATGCATCCGGAAGATCTTTTCCGTAGGGGACTTCGGACGAAGCTGTTTCCTTCAATAGATTATCAGGATTCCCGGGAAATCTTTCAGACTGGGTGAGGCGAGACGAATCAGCGCCATAAAATTTTTGATTCAGTGACTCTATTAGTTCAGCCTCTGTTGTTTCCTTTTTTGGAAGCTGGTCGATGGACGGAACATTTGCCAGAGGAGATTTATTTAATGAATCGTAAAATTTTCTCCATTGCTTCTGAGAATAGACATTCTGTCCGGTAACGGTTTGTTGCAATTTGCCCAGTGAGTCAATTGCATTGTTCTTACGCATTGAAGTCTGCAAAGAGTCAAGTTCTCTTTTTGCAGGATCGTTTACATCCGCTTTGCTAACATTTGTCGTAGTGCCTGAGTTGGAGAAGACAACCTCTTTTTCCTGACCACTAACATTACTATATATAACAGCGAATGCAACAAGATAAAGCCATCTCATCCATTCAGTATTTAACTATCCGGTAACGCTGCATACAATTCGCAACGGTTCTCTACTGAACGGACACAACATTCCCCACAATCAGACTTTTACAGCCCTTTCAATAGACGGGTGCAAAAGTGGTGTGCGCGGGAACGTTTAAAAAGTCAAAATGAGTATGTTTCATACGCCGCCAAGAAGATCGAAAATACAGGTACTATTTGCTAAACGGTCCAGTGCAATTCACGATAAACACATCGTGAACCATATGTTATACTGCGTTCACTCAAAATTTCGAAATATTATATACTCAATCTGAAAATGTCAAAATCGCCAGGTCGACAAAAAAAGAGATATAATATCTTTTACACCGACAACGGAGTGTTTAGGGGGCAAACAGTACAACAACCGCCTGCTCATATAAGATACCATGACATATCATTTTTTTGTCAGCAGCAGGCTTGACGTAAATCAACGGACGAAGTAGGCGCGTGTGAATAAACATTCTGTACCTCAAGCCTTGGCCTTCGAGTGTTCTTATGACATTTTACTCTGCGATTAATCTTCACAGCCGCCCAATATCTTCCGCTAAAGCCCCTGTTTTCTAAGGTATTGAGTGATAATGCTCCCTTTATGTGATATCAATAAAAATTGCTGTGTGTATATTGAGCGTTATAAAAAACATACCTCTCACGTCATGGCACGAAAAGCACCTCAAATTAAATCCCTCAACGGTGAAATCTGGAAAGAGCTGAAGCTCAAGAACGGAATATCAACGAAACAATATGCTGTTTCCAACAAAGGAAGACTAGTAAGTTTCAAAACCCATATTGAAGAAGGTTACCAACTGCAACCGCGATTTACGCAAGGATACCCGAGTATCACCATTGGCCGCAAAGCCACCCGCCAGAATCACTATCTCCACCGGCTCGTGGCTGAATACTTTTGTAAGCGGGCCAATGCAAACCACAACTTCGTAATTCATCTTGATCATAAGAAAGAAAATAACAAGGCTTCCAATTTAAGGTGGGTCAAGCACGAAGTTCAAATCGAACATGCGAAGAAGGATCCGAATGTGCTGATCCGCATGGAACCTAAAGAAGGGCCAAAGCTTACAATAGATAAAGTAAAAAGGATCAAGCTCGCATTGTTCCGGTCCAAAAAGCAGCCCACGCTAAAAGCACTTGCCAAACAGTTCAAGGTTTCAGATATGCAGATTCACCGTATCAAGATCGGTGAAAACTGGAGTCATGTAAAAATATGAGAGGTTACTTTACTTTATCGCTGCACTGAGCTTAGCCTTGGAATTGGTCTGTATTCAAGTAACTCGATCTGAGGCGCCAGGTACGAACTCTTCACCGGCTCTTTTCTTACCAGGTCTGTCGTCAGGTATTTTTTATTGCTGTCACAAAACACGGTTACCACATTCTTGTCATCTCCTATTTCGTTTTGCAGACAGACTGCACCGATAAAGTTTGCCCCGGAGGAAATACCTACAGCGAGCCCCAGCCCCGAAGCTAGTTTTTGCGCCATAATGATGGCATCTCCGTCGCTGACCTTGATTATGTGATCCAGTTCCTTTAACTGTACAATTGACGGAATAAAGTCATCGGAGATTCCCTGAATGCGATGCTTGCCATTTTTATATCCTGTTGACAGCGTGGGCGACTCCGCGGGCTCTATGGGATGAATGCAAATCCGACTCTCCATTGATTTCAGATACCTGCCCACGCCCATAACTGTTCCGCCAGTGCCTACGCCAGCCACAAATGCATCGGGTCGTTTTTCATAATTCATAAGCTGTCTCCATATCTCCCTTCCGGTGTTACGTTCATGTGCTTTCACATTGCCGGTGTTGGAAAACTGATCACTCAGAAAAATCTGTTTTTCCTGCAGGTGAATCTCCCGCGCCATCTCGATGCTGCGAATGAAACCACCATCGTTTTGGCTGACTTCAATGATCTGGGCACCGAGGCTTCGGATAATACCTTTGCGTTCTTCACTTAACCAATCGGGCATGATGATCTTCACCGGGTGGCCGAGGTGACGACCGATAGAGGCCAGGGAAATCCCGGTGTTACCGCTGGTTGCTTCGACAATGATATCACCTGGTTTAATTGCTCCGGTACGATATGCCTCTTCTATTATATATAGTGCCATGCGATCCTTGATGCTTCCCGTGAGGTTGAAATATTCGCATTTGGCATAGATGGTGCGTCTCCTGCCCCGGAAGGTATAACGTATTTCTACCATTGGCGTATTGCCGATCAGATGGCAAAGGGTGTTGATTTTCTGATCCACCGAGAGCCTGTCGCATAGAACGTTTTCATCCATCGAAGATTCTGTTTAACTAGACAATACCGTTATTGGCCTCATCTATAGTCAGTACGTCTCAGGGGACAAAACCCTCAGTTAAAAACAAAATATATTTTGGACATATTCATGGCCTGTATCGTATCCATCAACGTCTACCTCTCAAGATGTGATTTAACGCCTGACGATCAACGTCTGTGGTCGTTTTAACTTTGTGAGACTCTATCCACTCCAGCAGTTCAGCTTTTTTAAACATGATCTTTTTTCCCTGCTTATAATGGGGAATAGATTTTGTTGACGTCTTTTCATAGAGGGTCGCCACGGCAAGGTTCAACCATGCAGAAGCTTGCTGAATATTCATCAGCGCAGACGAGTCTTCCATTTCGGGCTTATGTTCTGCAAGTACCTCTATCAATGTCTCTTTCAATAATGCTTTGAACTCGTCACGGCTTAAATGAATAAAGGGTAGCGACATAATGATTTTTTTTTGCACGAATATATACTGTCACACTTCATTAAATTCCGGTAGTTCCTCCCCTATGGGACATTTTTACTACTGTCGTTTAGCAGCGTTCCTACCAGCGCGGCCTTTAACTGATTAACCAAGGCTTGTTGTGCCAAAAGCTGTTGCTCGGTATACATGAGTTTTTGAAGTTGTCTGACAACCTTAGTAAAACGTCCGGTGTCAAACTTCATCGCATGCACGGCCTTGGTGACCTGGGTCCTCAAATCACCAATATGAATAAAGGGAATTACCGAGCCACATAGCAAGGGAAGATACTTTCCAGCCTTCCAGAGACAATAGCAAATCCAGTATATCTGATGATGCGTTGCAGCATCTCCTGTGAAGATCACAAAGCAATTAGGACATGGTTTTTCAAGCGGTTTCCCAGCGTTATATCCTTTTGACAAAATAAAAAAGTGACGCTCAGGATACGTAGTGTCGGGTTTGTGTGTTTTGATTTTAAAGGTTTGCATGGCTTACGGCTTTTTATTTTTGCCGTGCCATTAGGGAGTTAATGCTAAAGGCCGTTTCAGGAAGTTCAGGAACGGTTGTCAAGGGTATCACTCCAAAAAACAGTCAAGACTAGGGTGATACCTGCTATGCCCTTGACAACCGTTATCCCGAACTTCCCACCTTTGCTCTGAGCATTGCAAAACTTAAAAAAAAAGGCCATAAGCCATGAAGCCGGTTTTTCAAACAGCTCGATCGTAACTTCGTTTGCGTCATGGAAAATTTATGAAGCTGGACTACCAACCGTTTCTGTCCTGTTTCCTCGATGTACCTCTTATCAAGAAACCTAACAATCGACTTGGCGTAAACAAATCTTTCGTTTCTTTGTGTACCTGAATAGTTAGCTGGATGAACTGGCGCCTGAGCCTTTTTCTTTTGTTTTGCCCGTCATTTGTTTTCGCACAACAAATTGTTGATTCCTGTTTTTTGTCGGTCAGCCTGGGAAGGTTCACCGGAAGCGATGATATTCAAAATACCTGCTGGAAGTGCACCATACGGGCCTTTGCATCCGACATGATGGAATGGGATCCCACACAAAACAACTGGATTGGTAAACTTGATCATAATACCACAGTTGACCTCCCACCACCTGTCCAAAATTGTCTCACGCGTGCAATCTGGATTGGAGGCCCAGCATGGACTCCCGAAGGGGAGGGTGTTGCCCTGCGTCTTGATAAACCGCTGGAAGCCGGAAAATCGTATGACTTTACTTTCACCTATGCTGCTGACGGTGGCTACTCAGAGGAAGGTTTTGCTCCGGTAATATTTACCCATACATACTATGGCCTTCCTCCGAATACGCCAGCCATCGTAGACACCCTCCCTCGTGCGTTTAATTCATGGGAAACGAATACCCTGACATTCACGGCAACACAAAAACAACATGGCCATACCTGGATAATACTTCTGGCTTATGATGGTTCGGGGACGTTGCTTTCCAACTGTAAACAATCACAACCTTTCCCGGACAAATTCCTGCCTGACGACTTATTGCTTTGTGAAGGGGATTCGGTTACGCTCTCGGTTCCTGATGTTCCCAACATGACACAGGAATGGAGTGACCAGTCAACCGGGTCATCATTGACCGTAGACAAGCCGGGTGAGTATTCTGTTGAGGTAAATTATTTTTACTGCAGCGGTCGTGACACCACCCGCATATTCCCGCGGGACTGTGACGTAAGATTAACTATGCCAAATGTGTTCTCTCCAAACTTCGATGAATACAACGAAAGGTTTATCCCGATAGAAACCAACTACGTGTCAAGTGGCCACCTTACAATCCTGAACCGTTGGGGGGAGATTCTTTTTAAAGGCGATGTCTTTTCAGGATGGGATGGAAGAACTAAGTCGCGTGATGCATCAACAGGCGTTTACTACTACAAAGTTGACTTCAGCGATGAGAAAGGACGTAATTACCAGCGTCTTGGGATCGTCAGTCTGCTACGGTGATTTCTTTTTCCCTCTCCCCTTGAACATATATTCAAAACCGAATCGCAGACAGACCTTATTCACATCCGGCAATTCACCCTGGTAATCCACCCGATATAATCCGTAGAGATTTCCGCGAAGGTGCCAGGACAGATTGAAGCGCTTGCCCAAACCAAAGTAACTTCCAGTGACACGGTTTTCACCAGACTCCGCTGGTGATGACATGTCGTCCGGAGTGAGCTTCAGCGTTTCAAATTCAGCGTGCGCAAAAAAACCTTTGGTCAGCGCCAGGTTAACATATCCCCTGCTTCCATAAATATCAAGGCCTTTTACATAGTGATCAAAATCTTCGCTTATGCCTACCCTGCATATAAATCCACCTCCTGCTGTGAGACTGGGTGTAAAGCGATAGCCCACTTGCAAGGCCAGGTCAACTGGGATCATATCCTTTGCGTTGTACAACTGCCACGTGATCCCCGGCACCAGGCGCTGATAGAACCGTTTGTTATCAAGTTCGGACGATCGCTTCTTAAAAACATCTTTAACGCTTTTAATACGCATGGCATCCTGTTTTGATTTCGCCAGCTTGTCCTGTGCGGTTTTCACCTTGTCGGCATTCTGTGCAAACAGATCATTCACCACGTTGGCTGTCTTGCGTTTCATTTCCGCCATGATGAGCTTCTTGTCGCGGTACTGCTGCACCATAGCCATGTTCTTTGCTTTCAGCTGTTCGGCCTTTGACAATTCACCGCCCGCCTTTTTTACCGCATCAACATCCGCCAGTTTTTTCTCCGCATCGTCCGGCAGGTTCTCCAGCTTTTCCGGTGCATCTGTTTTCAGGTCCTTTATTTCCTTCTCATACTTTTCAGCCTGACCTAATTTTCCTTCGATACCTTTTACCTGCTGCGTAACCTCATTTACGTTTCCAAGCTGTTCCGCACCGGGGAGTATTACATCGGGTACTTTTACATTGCCGTCCACTGATGGCATGTCTACGTCACTGGTTGCAGGCAAATCCAGCTTCGGATTTAGTCCTGTTGACGGAAGTCCGTTAACAGGAAGATCTGTGTTCGGCACACCGGTTCCCGGCAACTGCACAACAGGAATGCTGGCATCTCCCTCCGGGAGCTTGGCTTTGCCATTCGTCATCCCGTTAACCTTACTTCCAACTTTTTCCTGTACGTTAGTTATCGAAGAATTCAGTCGCTGCCGAACGCTGTCCGTCTTGTCCTGCACGGATTGTTCCATCTGATCAAGTTTGCCTGCGGCACCAGCCGTTCCGGGTTTGAGGCTGTCACCCTGTGTGAGCTTGTCTTTCAAACCGATAATCTTCTGTTGCAGGAATTGTGACGGTTGTTCTGCAAGTCTTTTTAAGCTGTCTGTTTTGGCATGAACGGATTGCGTGGGGTTAATCTTTGGCAGGGAATCGGAATATGAAGCGAGGCTTTTCAGCGAGTCCAGTTTTGTTACATTACTATCTTGGCTTAACCCCATACTTTTGCTGTGAATTGCAGAAGGTATCTTTGACGCAGGCAATTGCGTAGTGCCCAACTGTGCCTGAACAAATGTTATACCGGCAAACGTGAGATAAAATAAACAAAAGAGACGACTCACTTTATTCCTCATTGTATAGCTCAATTGCCTTGGTGAGTTTATTCTTCCTGATGAGTTTATTTATCCTTTCATTTCCGGTGCCTACCATGACAGCCAGGTTTTCCTTCGTCAGAGGGACAATAGGGCTATCATTTCCCCTCTGGATGGCAATGGCATACGTCAATCCTAGCTCGGCTACAAAAGAATATGCATTTATTTTTCCCCAGTAACTCTTGAACAGCCAACAGGTATCAGCTGGAATGCCTGCAATTTTTTTCTTCTCGGCATTACTTGCGCTGCTGAACACCGTCATACGGTAAATCGATTTAGTATCCCGGGGGTATATCGTTGTTTCTATTTTAGTCTTCTTGTCTTTGAACGTAATTGAATGCTTGTGCCATTTCTTTTCAGGAAGATCAATCCTGGATGTTCCGGAGATCAGACTATCATTTTTCAGGACGATAAAAAATTCGTACTTGGCGCTTACCGCTTCCTGATCATGGTAGTAAAACCTGGGCGAATAGACGTAGTGACTATGCGGGACATTGCCATACGGTGTTTTGATGTTAGTGGTTACTGGCGTCCATTGGGCGAGAGAGGCCTGAGAGGACACCCCAAAAAGCATCAACAGGCTGGTTAAGTACTTCAACAAATTAAATCTCAGCATATTAAAAAATTGTTTCCCATTACTGGCTTGATAGTAACTTGTTTAATCAGGTTGTAATATCTTTTTAAAAAATCGCTTATTGTTAATGAAGAATCCTCTGTTATGATAAATCTGATTTAATTCCTTTAATTTTTTGACATTTTTTCCTTTTGACGTTAATACTCCAACCAGTCTATCTAAACCTTCGGTAATAAATAATATATAAGTATCTACATCAGTTGTAAGAGTGAAAATGAGTAAGGTATTGTTTAATTCATTTTTTAATTGGCTCAATAATAATTCATAACCTATAACCTGATTGTTCTTCGTTGATTCTTTCTGAATCATGTAGTGCGTTTCGTGTTCAATTAAACACTGCTTCGTGCTCATTTTTTTAGGCTTGCTAATTATAACCTCAGAATTTTCAATTTTACCCAAGATGTGATTTAAGTCCTTTCCTTCAAGTAGACCAACTATTGCATTAAGGTTTTTTTCAAAATCCATAAACAGTTATTTAATTTCCGAAAGCTTTTGGTGTTCCTACTCCGGTGGGTGGACCTACTTTTGCTCCTGATACTGTACCCGGAATTAACACTTCTAATTCTTGATATTCGTCCAACGAAGGAACTGTCTCACTCCATCTAAATTTCTTCTCCAAAACTAAACCACCAGGGCCATGTTTATTCGCATGCCAGTTTGCAACAGATTTTGACATCGACCACGAAGTAAACACGCTTTCAAAATTACCCCCATTATGCATTTCATCCGTTGCAGTTCCTCCGAATGGAACAGCCATTCCTCTTAACGCATTTGCATAGTCAGGATGTCCCACGTGCACACCGCGATACAAAGTAACCTTTTTCTCAGATTCATCGCTCCTCAAAAGTTCTGAAGTGGCCCATACTACTGAAAGCCACGTTGCGGTCCCTGTTACCCAACCAGGAATTCTGATGGATCCCGCTAATGGCAGAGCAAAAACGCTTGCTTCTGTTTCTATTTCCGTCTCTACTTCATCAAGGAGTTTTGCCCAATTATTGTAATCGTCCACCATCCATATCTCATTGCCAACGACCGTGGATCTTGGTCCTGGCTTAACATCAATGCAGTTACATCCCGATCCAAACGGGCCATCCGTTCCCCCATTTTTATCAATTTTGTTGACTGGATTATTTCCAAATGCTACGTATGGGGAAGCGTGCTGCCTAAACGGATCAGGCACTAACCACCTTCCTATAGTTGGATCATATTCTCTTAATTCAAAATGATTCCAGCCCGTTTCGTCATCCTTCTCAGCAAATTGGCCTTGATATCCAAATCTATACTTCGATTCGTCCGTCTTTTGCTCTCTCAATACGTCTCCCCACACACCATAATCGGTAGCCCGTACTATCATAGCGGGTGAAGTGTGTGTGACCTTTACATCATCAAACCATATTTGTGTATTTGAGCTTTCGCAGGAAACCCATACGTAAATATACCTTCCATCAGGGCCAATTACAATTGGTGCATCAAAAGCAACGCGTTCGTGTTTTATGGTCGGATCTTCAAAGGATTCTCCGGTTACGCGTTTGAAATCCGAAGCTATGCTTATCATGTTTTCGTCAAATACAATGTAATTGATGTACGCATAGGGAATTGTTGGATCATTGTCGGTTAAGAATCCGCCTGCAGCCAGTGCATTGCTGAATGCATCGGTAACCTGTGAAAGGGTTGATCCTTCAAAACCAATTTCGCCAGCAAAGGTGCCCCCTAAAACCGAAGACAGCATTCCCAGCGTAAATCCATTGCGGTTAAAGTCACCTGTTTTTCTAAAATAATATGCAAATGACTCCGCCTCTATCTTGTCACCCGGATTGACCTGTAAAGCAATTGCCGGTCCCATGGATTTTTCTGCTGCCGTGCTGCCTGGTGTATCATTCCACTGAAGTTGTGCTACGCGGTGTGCAGGATTAACTTCTGCACTGGAAGGTGTATGATTGGCCACAAAATTCGACACCGATGTTTCATCCAGATTTTCAAAGTATTGTTTTTCCTGTTCACGTGGGTTGGTTATATCTTGTAGCCCATTATCCTCCATTGTTGCCGTATAGATATTTACGTTATCACGCAGTAATGCCCGCACATTTCCCAGGTGATCGGTTATTTCGTAAGCTGTTGAATTATCCTGATCTGGATAGAATGTTCCGATTTTTCCGGAGCCATACACAGGAACTTCAGTTTGAGTAGGTGTATTTTCATTACCTTGTCCAGGTGCTCCCTCCTGCTCGTAAATGGCCAATATATTTCCGGAAATATCACGGTGATACCAGGTCGTTCGAGCTTCCGTTCCATTTTCTGAATAGGAAACTTTTGCTAATCTAAACCCCCGGTCATCGTACAGGTAGTCCACCTTTTTGCTGGCCGGTGTTTTACTTATATCCGAAAAAACTGCGATTACTTTCCCGGTGACATCATACTCAATAAATTGTTTAGTCCCGTCTTCCAGATACTCATCCGTCAATTGTCCAATTGCGTTATAGGCAAACCCGTGTGGTCCCCCACCCGATTGCGTTGTATAACCGTCAACGTCCAGCAACTGATTCTTATTGGCCGCATAATGGTATGCGAAATCGTTGGTCATTATACCATTTTCATCAAACCGTTTCATCACCTGGATATTTCCGTTGGGGTCATACGTCATCCCTGATGTCCGATATTTGTTACCAGACAAGGAAAATGTACCTCCGGTCACCGTATTGTAACTCGCGTGAGCAAAGCGTGCTTCGGCAATCTGGTATTTGTCATCATAGTCATACACATACATGCCTTCCAGATCATCCCCTTCAACACCGTAAGCTTTCTCCGTGCGCCAGCGTGCTGCCGTAATTTGTCCATTGTAAAGCCTTTCCGATGGCGCGTTGTTTATTGCCTCTGTGATCTGAATTTCTATAGGACCACTTTCAATGCGAAAATCAGGCATCCAGGTATTAGTTACGGTATACCGGTAAATGCCTGCATGAGCTGAGTTTGTTGATGCTACTGCGAAGATGTTTGGCGAACTACTTTCGTTTTGATTGTTAATATTTGTCCACGTTGAGTTTTCAAGCTTTTCCCAGAGGTAGACAGCATGCGTGCCGCCAGAAGGCGCTTCAATATTCAATGCACTAGTCAATGGAACATGCCGGAGCGAATCAATTTCGGGAACGCGCTGGGCTCCATAATTAAATAAAGCAAATGCATGCGTATTCGGACCGGTAAAATAGCGTTCAATGTCTGCAACGGGTATCTGGTTACCGCTGATTGACACTGATATAGTAGACTTGTCCGTACGTGCAGATATATTGGGGAAACCCGTGTACGAGGAGTTGCTGAGACCAAAAGATTTTAGCGTTGGTTGGTTAGCCAATCCGGCCGGTACACTTCCGGTAACCAATGGATTCCCATAGACCTGCAACCGTGTAAGTTTATTCAGGTTTTGCCAGGTAGTAGGAATGGTTCCTTCGATACTGTCAAGGTCGAAAAAATATAGCTCTCTTAAGTTTGTCAAATTTCCAATGGAAGCGGGCAACGTACCACGAAGGTCATTATCACCAAAAGCCAGCGTTTGAAGATTGGTGAAGTTGCCAAGCCAAGTCGGAACCTGTCCTGTCAAACCAGGAATATAATGAAGCCAAAGATTTCTAAGGTTTGTCAGATTCTGCCAGTTGGATGGAATCTCACCTGAAAAGTTATTGCTGTACAGGTAGAGGTTTTGCAAGGTTGTAATATTTCCGAGGCCTGCCGGCAGGTTTCCGGTCCAGCTGTTCTGGTAACCGTAGAAAGTTACGAGCTTATCAAAGTTGCCAATCTGTTCAGAAAGGCTACCCTCGATCTTGGTATCATAGATATAGAGGTCGGTAAGTTTGGTAAGATTATAAAACGATGAGGGCAAGCTCCCACTCAGGTTATGGTTCTCATACAATCCCAGCCATGTCAGTTTCGTGAGATTACCGATAGCCGACGGTATCTGCCCCGTCAACTCATTGAAGCCAAGCTGAAGCAACGTCAGGTCGGTAAGGGTACAAATTGAAACCGGTATCTTGCCGGTGATGTGATTATTAAGGGCCCGGAAGTAATCAAGCTTCTTAAGGTTCCCAATGGTAGATGGAATAAACCCTGTCAGGTTGTTTAGATTGTAATTGATTTTTGTGACATCGCCATTAGCGATGGTGATCCCGTACCAGTTGTTAAACTGGGTATTGTACATATGTTTTGGCCATGTGCCACTGGCGGGCCAGTTAGTCTTGGTTGTCCATCCTGACCCTCCGAGGCTGTCGTAAAACGCTTTCAGGGTTTCGTACTCTATGCGATCCGGGACTGTGCCTTGTCCCGGTCCAAAAGAGGCGTAAATATTTTTGAAGGTCCCTAACTGGTTGAAAAATCCTACGTGAACATACAAAGCTCCTGTACTTGGTGTCGGTGACGTATAGTAGTGCGTGCCGTTGACGTAATATTTTACCTGATTACCCTCACGCGCTATTCTTATTACCGAGTTGGTCGTGAATTTCCCCATGAATGCCCCCACGACACCATTGACAACCAAATTCATGTTATCGTTATCGAACTGAACTCCATAGGCAATTGTGCCTGGATTGACAAAAGTGTTGGAAGGAGAAAATCCAATCATTCGTCTTCTGTCCAGTTCATTCATGGTCACTTCAATCCAGCCACTTTCACCGGCCGGCAGGGAAGCAACCGACGCTGCGCCTGAATCATTATAACCGGCCGCGTACGAATTCGTGCGGAGCAAATTGTCTCCCGATACACTCATGCCTTTCACATCGGTCCATTGAAGGACCGGATGAGGTGAAGGGCCAAAGGAAGCCTTCATGTTCACCAATGCTGAACCAGCCGTATAAAGAGATACATCTATCAGCAACGGAACGGTGAGGGCACCGGCCAGTGTATGCACTATGCTCCCATTCTTTTTAAAATAGATAGTCGAACCAACACGTTCGATACGAAGAATATCTCCTATCACCACCGGCGTAAGCCCTAGCTGTACAGAATTATTAAAAATGTAAGCCTTTGCATCTGAACCGATGTTAAAGCAGTAATCAAGCGAACCCGTGAACGTGTTGGCGTTCAGATCTGACAAGCCAAATGCCTTGCGATTAATTGCATCAACGGTGTATTCCAACCAGCCGTCCGTATTATTTTCCAAATAGTATAGTCCAGTAGCCGCCGAATTGCCCCACCCATCTGCGACCGTTTTGGTTAATGTATTTCCCGATACGCTACTGCCGACCAGATCCGACCATACTACATCATAACCAGTCTGAGCTGACGCCAAACTACAAAGGCCAATTTCCATCAGCAGAACGATGGACAGTATTCGTATTGTTCGATACATAAAAATCGTTTATGAATTAAAGAAGGGTATATCCGCTGATTTGTATAAGGTATGATTGCGGATTGTTATCCGCTTTGTAAAGTTGGACTTCAGCAGACAGCGTTCCTCCACTACGCTGGATGATCACTTCTCCGGGTTGCCCTTGCATCTGAAAGTTAAAATGAATAAGACCACCTTCGTTCACGTTGCTCCAGGAGCCAATGGTGGATGAAATGTCGAAACTGAATTTAAGGTTATTGTTACTATCGCGCCATTCTACACGATCATTGGGATAGGTGACCAGTTTATCACCTGCCCCATCGTGAATACCGGCAGTAGTATTATGAACTTGAGAGATGTTCCATTGAATGGTCGTCACGTTGACGTCTTGTGCCTTCAAGGTGAAACAGGTCAGGGAAAAGAATATAAGGGTCAGAAGCAATGTTCTCATAGCAACTTGGTTTTTAATGTTTGGAAGTATTAATAAGGTGGTCTGAAAGCATTTTTTGATATACGGGGTTGTCTGCGCTGAACTCTTGAAGGCCAGTCGTTTCAACAGTTTCAACAGCAGGCATAAACCGAATCAACGGTTGATGGATCGCATAGAGATCTTGTGATGTCGGAGTTAAGCCATGAACGCGCATGGGATCGTGGTTATTTCCGCCCGACTGTGCTGAGAACAGATTATTTATATCGCTCTCATAGTAATCCAGAATCAATCCGAATACATCATTATTGTCACCACCAGGGTCCTGCGTTTTGTCGGGGTGGTTGATCTGGGTTAACCATCCATTGATGTTGTAGACAAAATCAATTCCCTGAAGGTTATCGCCCAATTCGATTCTTTTGAGTGGTCCGTGCAGATAGTACTCATACGTTGCACGTAGCTGCCTTGGTCCCTGAAGTTCCAAGCTTGTGTAAGCCTTGCTGAGTCTTTTGTTTTCATCATATTCATAATGATGATAAAACTGGTTAGTTAATTGGTCACCAGCATAGGCAAGATTTGATACCGTGAGAACGTTGCCCAAAAAGTCATAGGTGTACTTTACCACAAAGGTTCGTGAAAAGGCTTTTGGTTTCTGTACCATCCATACCACCCTGCCTAGTTCATCATAACTATACCATGAATAAGTATTTATGTTTTCACTGACAGACACTGCACCATCCAGAAACTGCTGCTGATATTCCGTATTCGGTATGCTGTCGGTCCGTTCAATAAAACTATTGTCAGCAAAATCATAACAGGTTTTCACCCAGTGTTTTTTTTCTGAAGCATTAAAGTCGATCTGATCATCAACGGTGATCGATGCAAATGTATATTCTGTGCCTATATATTCTCCAGACTCAAGGGGCCTTCCGAACTTGTCATAGTTAGTGTATGAAAATCGTCCTTTGCCCGAATACGTAATGGTGTCGTTTTCATGAACTCTTTGTTGAGCATTTTGAGAGTAGCGAATTTTTCCGTCATTGCGGTATCTATACTTTGTGATACCAGCGTCCGGCTCTGTTATTTCCGTCAGCCACCCTCTGAAATTGTATTTGTAGGTTGTCTTATCAATGTTCTCATATGGAATCTGCTGAACCAGTTGCTTCTGGCCATTTGGGGATATCACAGAGACCAGTCTGCCTGCGTCATTGTAAAAACTGTATGAAACGTCTTTGAAATATGTAGTGAATGTTGCACTCGCATTCTCGCCTACGGCTGATGGCCGAATCCGGTAGAACCCAGTTGCCCATTTCCCATCCGACCCTTCAAATCCTTCTCCCGGTTCATTGCGGATATCATTTAAAATATCTTCCACAACCGTTGTAGGACTTATTGTGACCGGTTGCTGAGTCAAAATATAGAAGTATGCATACTTACTTTGCGATGGCTCAGAATATGAAATGTTGCTCACAACACTCAACGTGTGATCTTCCTCCGTCCCTACCAACGCAGACATTACGGAATTGCCAGATTTGTCCGTGATGCTTACCGCATACCTGCCATTCGCATCCCTGCTGACAGACTGAACCGCTTCATTCATTAAACTTCCATCTTGTTGAATGCCCGGTATCGCTATCGCTCTTTTTGTTAGATAGTCATTGAGCTCTCCGCGCACCGGAAATGTTCCGGACGCCACTTCGTGACCGTTCCCGAACCGAAGGATATCTCCAACGTCTCCGCTTTTGCGTTGTTCCCCGGTTCCATCCTGATAGAAGTCGCTTCTGGCATACGGGTAATTTGTTTTCGGCGTATAGGGTTCAAGGTCGTTGTTGTTACTATAATACCAGCCCAATGTTCCCCTAGCTTTTGTTCCTACTGGAAGGGGTGCATTGTAGGTTGACCCCACCAAGTCAAAATCACGAAACCCATATATATTACCGTTGGTATTCTGGATGAATGCTGCGGTATATCCGAAGTCAGACGCCAAGATGGGAGCCGTCAGCGTTTTACCAACAGGTCTGTCCAACCTGTCGAACAGATTCTGCGAAGCCAATACAACGTTTCCGTTGCTTCTGCGCACTTTCACCTGTGTCTGCAAACTTCTTCCCGCATCGTCGAAATAGCTTTTGGACTCTGCATACGGTTGAGTGATTGATGTTCCATCAAAGGCTTTCGTCAGAACAGAATTTATACCCTGGTCTCCGAGAAGTTCCACATTAATCATGGTTGTTGGACCCCAGGTTCCGGTATCCTTGTCCCGCGCCCGCAGGTAGTTTGCACCTGTCCTCGTCTGGTAAAATCCATCAAAAAAATTGTCGACGATGGTTGTACTATTGTTCGCCTCAACCCAATAGATATCCGCGTGCTCCAGTATGACATTCTTATCTGAGTTAGTCAGATTAATTTCATTGTAACCCACTCGCTTATATTGTGAAACGGTGAGTGCGGGTGGTGTATAGTTAAATTGTGTTATCGATACGCCTGCTGAAGCGTTTGCCCAGCATGATCCGGAATTTCTACGCAGGTAATATGTACCCAATTCAGTTACTACATACGAAGATTTTCCGGTGATACTCTTGTCCGTTCCATTCGGATCGTCCTTCTGGAGATAGTCAAAATGCTCTACTGCAGAGTTTGAAAGTACTCTTGCGTGATATAAGCCACCATCCGTTGTCAACGAAAGCACGCCGGAAGTCTTGATCACATCAACGAGAAGTTGATTCGATGCTTGCGTTGAACAGCCATACCATGTAGCCTGGAATCTTGTGGATGCTGGCAAATTGGTCAATGTGACTGATGTTCCTGTAGCGTTGTAGTCGGCAGGTATAGAACTCCAATGATATGTTGCACCGGGCTGAGGGTTGGTAACCGAAAGCGTGACGCTGGATGCCGACTGACAAAATACAAGCTGACTAGCAGAAATTTGCGGAGCGGAAATTGGAGAGGATATCTGAAAAACCGATTCAACTTCCTGGTAGACCGTTCCCGGAGGATGATAGGCTATCGCCTTGACGGTGTACGATCCGACAGCCGGAAATACGTACTTCAAATTTCCCGAACTGCTTGTTGGTTGCTCAACTCCATTGACAAACCATTTGATGCCTGAAATTTCTGTATAGCAATCCAGCCCCAGCTCCGATTCCAGTCCTGCGCAGGCCAACTGCGATGTGAATATTTCGCAATTCTGAGCTTTCAACCGCAGGGCTCCTGTGAGAATGATAACGATCAGGATATACCAAAAAGGACTTTTCATAGCTACAGAAATTAATTTTGAATTGAACATGGCGAGCACGAAGACGTGCTACAACAGTTGATGACCGTTCTTCCTGCGCGCAGGTTTGAAGGTATACTACTCCAATTTGGAACATGGATATAGCTGCCTAACGTACCACACGCATCATAATATGCATAGTCATAGGATCCATCAAAACAAGTCGGATCAGGATCAGGCAGAGAATGGCAACGTATCTCACCGAGTGCTGGCTGACTAAAGACAGCTTGAAACGAATGCGAACCTCTCACATTTTTGAATGTGATTTTTCTGTCCTCGTACCGGATCATGGTGCCGTCGGCCAATGTCTGCCATCCCGTCTGGTCAGCATAACTTTCAGGGCCACTCAGGTAGAGGCCTGTCAGGTTTGCACAGCTGGTTATGTTGTAAACTATCTCACCTCCCAACTCCACGTTCTGAACTCCAACCGGACTAACAGCTCCCGGCGATCCGGTGGACGCGGATGTAATGGTAAATTGGTATGGAGCAAGTCGACCGTTGTTGTAAACCACTTCACTGACCTTTGCGATTCCTTCAGATCCAAAATTATTATGCAGTGTTTCGGCATAGGTTTGAGTAAGTCGCCCCATTCCATCATATCGATATTCTGTATACAGATTATTATTATCCAGAATGTGCGAGAGTTCACCCCATGTGTTGTAGACATAGCTCGTCATTGCAGCGTCAACAGGCCTGACCCTGAAGTCATCAAAGTATGTGATGGCCCCTCCTGCACGGCACCATATTTCCAGACTTTGTACAGATTGGGATATGGGGATATCGGCCTCCAACAGGTACCACGCTCCCGCGCGTCCTTTTATTTTTGAATCGGCTGATTCTTCCGCGCCATTGTCGCGCTTGAAAGCAATAGTTGCGTCTGTGCTCGAAGCCCAGACACTCACGCGGTATGTCCGTAAATTAGGGGCCAGTGAAAATGTGAAACCTCTCGCGTGTGGCTGTGTGATTAATGCCTTTGAACCTGTGTGTGCAACGGCTGTGTAACTGTTGCTGTTGTGCTGAACGTCTGTACCAAACACGCCGTTAAGCGGTCTTTCCTCTGCACTGGAGTATCCAAATTCTTTATACTCTGCATTGGCTATTGTTGCAATTGTCCGCGACAGGTCGAATGATGTTCTTGTTGCCGCAAAATTTTCGTTCATATCCATTGCCTCCAATGCATGCGAGTTCGCATCGTACAGGGTGATCATATTTGTCCGGAGCCATCCATTCGAAAGGCTTACGTTACCGCTCCAAACCGTGAAGGGTTGAACCTCGCTGACTGGATATAATCCATCAGGTCTTAGAGTGACCTGATCAGAGCCGATAAATGTATAGGCGGCATGTTTTCGATAGACTGTTTCGTCAGCAGTTCCCTGAGCAAGCGTCATCCCCGGCCTTAAGACTGGAAGGTCATTACTCCAAGTCTGAACAGAGGCAGCCAGCAACCCAATCTTCTGGGTAGCCGTTTCATTATTTACTTTGTAGACATAGCTTGCAGCTTCCTGCGTCAGCATATGCTTTGAGGGAATGAGGTATCCATTGGTGAACACTTTCAAGCCCATGTTAGTATAGACGTGATATGCCGGTGTTGTCTCTGTTAAGTAATAGTTTCCGTACCCATCTGATGTTAGCGTTTTAATCGGTTGCCCTGAATAGAAGTCGAACGCCAGGTTCTTCGAGGTTGTGGTTATCCCGGTCTTAAAATTCTTATCTGTTTTCCCCACCTGTACATAAGGAGTCTTTTTTCTCTGAGTTATTAATCCTTGTAAGGTTGCCGTTGGATCCCCCGGCAGTGCATTCTTTACAATTCGTGCGTGGTTGAATGTTTCATGGATTATCCCCTGCTCCATTCCTTCCGGTAGCGTTGTTCCGTTATCGTAGAGGTAGGTAGTCTCTTTGATTTTGTTTCCGTCACGATCGAAATATGCCGTTGATTTGAGTGCTCCCATTTTAGCAGAATTGTCCTCAATCTTTGCAATGTTGGTTCTCACGGTGGAAAACGAAAAACCTTCATATGAATTGGCTCCCGTTGCAGCGTCAGCAACCTGACCAAATACTTGCAAATGCTGGATTTGAGATGCATCAAAACTTTCAAATTCAAATTGTGAGTAGCCTTCGGATTCAAAAGCATCCGCACCAAAGCTTACCTCTTCGTTCACCTGGACCTTACCATAGTAGACACCCGGAGGCGGAATCTCACGACTTAGGGTGATCAATTTTGCGAAGGGGGTATATAAAAATCCCTTCATCAAGGCGGACTCATCGCTGCCTATAATGTTCAAAGGTTCATAGGAAGTTGTGCCTGATGATACATCATTAAAATCGTACGTATATGTTGTTCTTGTGGTCTTTTGTGAAAGCGCATCCGAAAGACTAATTGATTTCACGCGTAGGCCACCCCCATAGGTCATGTCTCGAGACCCTAAGCGCAGGTAGCCCTTTGGTGTTCCTACGATTGTTGTTCCTTGTGGCGTATGAATTCTGATAACGACTTTTGTTGGTGTTACTAATTGAACGACACCATTGTTATCATTATAAATCTGATCAATTGGAGGTCCGGATGGCGGGTCAACCCTCAGTTCTACTGCCATCGGAACGGTTTGTCCGACCTGGTACATTGTTGTAAAATCCATATTGTAGTCTGGATCCAGTGTAGTCTGAACATAAGCCAGTGCACCAAAACTTGAGGGTAGTGGAGTGACATCAATCGGAGTGCTTTGTGTCAGCGGTAATACATTATTTTCAGAAAAGATGCTTTTACTGTAGGTGTCAGCCTCATAGTCAATCTTTATAGTAGCACCCGTGGCCGTCGTTATACTTCTCAAAGACCATACATCTGCGTTGCGTGCTGATGTTCTTGTCGGAAAGCGGTCCAGATTATGCCCATAACCTGCTCTATAGTCGCCTTTAAAGTCACCCCAGATATCGCGGAGTGTAGAACTATATGCAGGATTCTTTGTAATGGTGAGCTCGATTTCGTCTGATACCGCTGGAACATCGCCGTGAATAATTTTTATTTTCAGACTGTTGCCAAAAATATTCTGTACCAAACCATAACTGTCATCCCATTCATCCTCCTGACTACTAACTCTAACGATATCCCCCTTACTGTATTTATTGTAGTTAGCAATCCCGTTGGTATTGAATTCCCTTCTGGAAATATCGACCGTGGCCACGGAAGATGGCTCAGGTTCATCATCGATATCATACTTAAATTTAATCGCTGGCAAGAAACTCTGATTACCCTCTTTACCACCAAACTGAATCGACTTCAAGGTGAGCTTGCCGGCGGTCGCATCGTTAGCTGAAAAATTCGGAGGAACATTGTAAAGGGTCGACTCATCTTCCGCGAAACTGTTTACGGTATTCGGACACAAACTGTAGTCATAGCTGAAGTCAACGGTGCGGATTGATTTTTGGATAAGAAACGGATTAGCTGCCAGATCATGTTTGTCCAGTACATTCTTACCGCAAAGAATTTCCACCCACAGCATTTTCTTGTAGAATTTTTCTCTTGATGCCTTTTCCCTAGTGTCAATTGGTGAGTTCTGAAATTCGATTACCAATTCCATATGCGGATTGTATATGTCTGCTCTGTGCCTTTCCCCCGTGTCCATGTCGATCTTCACAATTTCCTGCCATTCATCCGGAAATTGGTTTTTCCATTTTCGGTGCCATTCGGTTTCCGGTTCCCACCAATGATCGCAATCAGATCTTCCTTTGTGCGCCCAATGGTGGATTCTGATATTTCCACATTTAGGGATTAATTCAGCTCCACAACATTCACAGGTGGTCACCAGCCCTCGCCGGGGTTCAACACGTTCACCAGTTATCTTGCTAATGCCGAATTTCACTTTAATAAATTGAGGGGATATGTATCCAATGTAGCAAAATCACCGCTTTCTTAGAGACACTACCTTTTTGCACGTGATTTGACCGGATTTTGAAGATCAGCCTGAATGTTCCCTTTAGTATCTTTGTTTTTCTGCTAAAAGATAAATCTATATGTGTTTTCATAAATCAGAAGCTGAAAAACTGAATGACCTGATGGCTCATTATTCAGCTTCGTTTGAGTCCATCACGGAAGATCTTGAGCTGATCAAGGAACGATTTCAGATCCTCATGCGAAAAGATGACCGGCTGAATTCGATTGGGGTTGCCAACACCGGCGAACTGAATAATCAGCTAATAGAATACTCACAAAAAGACGCCCTTCCCACTTCACTGACCAAACCCGAACTGTCTGAATTGAAATGGTGCCTGAAGACATTGTCAGCTTATAAAGATGAAGGCATCTATCGTTATCATGAAAACGGGTTTGATTACCTCCCCACCCCCATTATCACTGCCGGGGATCCGGGTAAATTCAGGATGTTCCGATGGGGCCTGATTCCTTTTTACATGACCGATAAGGAGAAGGCCATGGTGTTGCGTACGCAGACGCTGAATTGTATCTCAGAG
>DASXWH010000033.1:0-36218 GCA_036503775.1 Ohtaekwangia sp. | reverse complement strand
TGATCAATGTTTCGCATTCATCATATCCTTCCGGAAATTCATACTGTACTGTTTTACCCTGCAACTTATAGCGACACGGAATCACTACTTTATTTCCATTCTTCACCTGATATGCCACGGGTTTCATTTCCCAAACTTCATTGACGGACGTCTTAAAATATAAGTTCTCATCATGAAGCTCAAGATTGTCAATACCGGAATACTCCATTTGAATGATACGTGGATCCGTTAAGGGTGAGACAATCCACTCATACTTTACATGCTTACCCTGAGAATAATAGAGCAGGTCTATTCCGCAATACATTTCTGAATAATGTACTTTTTCAAATGCAGGGACATTCGAAGCCCACCGGGATCTGTCGCCTGATAAAAAGTAATTATACCGGGTGGTTAACTGACCTTCACCCGAAACTTCTGCCATGATGTTGCTGCTGATGAATTGAACCTGAACCAGATGACCGTTGCTATGCTGTTCTTCGTCACCAGATTCCAGCGGAACACCTTTCTGAATTTTCTTGTCCGGGATAATATCCTTTCGAATATTTTCCCGGAACAGGAACTGGATCCTGTTATTATAGAATATCAATGAACCCGACTGAACCGGTGAATAAAACAGTACATCCTTATTCCATTGATTTTTATTCGGGATGAAAGAGACCTCAGGTTGCGGGTCTGCAACCGAATTAAAAGCAGTACATAACAACACCCAGGCAATAACACCTCGCATAATGCTTCTCACAATTTTTTTCCCTGGCTCTGAAAATTGAAGGTAAGAATTTTAGCGTACAGTTTAACCAATCACGCGAGGCAATGCCGAGGTTAATCTGGACTGTTAACTTTCTTTTCGAAGTATCTGTAACGGTGGGTATTTATAACTTCGCGTGAATTTAACCAACCGGTTAAAACCGTCAGAAGGATCATTCCTCCCCCAATAATGGTTAGTTTCTTCCAGTCAAACGCAAAAGTTATTTCAAAAAGAATTTAGTAAGCAACCATCCTCCCCCGACCTGGCAAACGATGAAGGCTTTTCACTAAGCATATCCACAACGATATTTTTGAATTATCCTTAATTCTGCAAAGGTATAACTTATCTAAAACGTGTTGGTGACGCTGCGTTAAACACCAACACGGGCGAGAGTTCATTCGATGGTGTCCACAAGGGAGTTAAATCTGATCTTACCCATAAAACTTTTGTTTTAGTTGAAAAAATAATTTTAGTGCTCGCCATCATGTAATCACCGGTGTTGTCTGGCTAACGGGAGCAAAGGAAAATGCGAGGTCCGCAGTTTGTGTCGGACTGAAAAACTATTTTACCCCTGATTTTTCAGGTGGACATGCCTTTGTAGTCAAACATGTTCGCCCAAGGTTCACCCAAGGTTCGCCCATGCTTCACCCATGGTGGCCGGAGCGACACCATACCTTATTTTTTTGGTGACCATTTTTTATCGAGGGTAGATCCTTTTTTTTTATTTTTCAGGCGTTGTGTAAAAATTTAGTTGTTATGCGCTATGCCCGTTACCAAGAAAGTTTTCCTCCGCTACCAGATCATCCATGCCTGTCTCTCCCGGCAATCGTCTAACTTTCCGAGGGATTCCCGAGTAGTCGGGACAGGCTCTTCGCTGCACATGCTCGCACTTACCGCTCAGGATGACAGTTCATGAAGTGTGATGATGATGTCAGCTTTCCTTCCGCAGTATCTGCAGTGGCGGAGTATTAATCACCTCACGTGAATTTAACCAGCCGATTAAAACGGTCAGGAGAATCACTCCTCCCCCGATAATGGTCAATTCCTTCCAGTCGAACGCAAAGGTTATTTCAAAAAAGAATTTCGTAAGCAACCATCCTCCTCCCAGCGAAAGGATCATGCCTGTCACCGCAGAAAACAGACCAAGCCAGGCATATTCAATAAGGGTGATCAGGGTTATCTGACGTGTTCTTGCTCCAACGGTTCTCAACAGTACATTCTCTTTGATCCGGATGAACTTACTGTTTATCACAGCGCCAGCTAAAACCACCAGTCCTGTAATGATGCTGAACAATGCTAAAAACCGAATCACCAGTCCCAGCTTATCAAACAGCTGGTTAACGGTACTTAATATCAAACGCAGATCGATCAACGACACATTCGAAAACTGTGTAACCAGTTGTTGCTGAAACCGTGATGCCTGCTGTTTATCATCGATACGCGTAGTCGTAACAAATATCTGTGGAGCATTTTCCAAAACGCCTGTCGGGAAAACAAAAATAAAGTTGGGAGGATCTTTAGGCCAGTCTACCTTTCGGATGCCGGAAATTCTGGCTTTAACCGGAACGCCCTGAACATCAAAAATCAATGAATCACCTGTAGTAACCTGCAGGTTTTCTTCCATCCCTTCTGATATCGTTACCCAGATGGAATCTTTGCCTGTCTTCCTGGATTGCAATTCACCCTTTATGAGTTCTTCAGAATGATGAAGACTATCCCGGTATGTCACCCTGTACTCCCGTGAGAGTGCCCACCCCGGAATCTGATCGGTGGTATCCTTCTGAAGAACAGAAACTGGTTTACCCTTCAACTCACTTAATCTGCAGGTGATTATCGGTACTACCTGGTTCACTTCCAGGTTATTTTCTTCCATCAGCTTAATAACCCCATCCTTTTGATACGGCTGTATATCAAACAGAATCGTATTAGACTGGTTTTCCTGTCCGGTAAATTCCACCTGCCCAAGCATACTTTGTTCAATAACATTAAGTACGGAGATAATGAACGCACCTAATCCTATTGTCACCAGCAGAACACGTGTCTGATTGTTTGGCCGGAATAAACTTGAAAGCGAATGACGTAAAACAAAGCCAGCCTGATGCGGAAAGAATTTCCGAACCAGAAAAAGTAAGCCCATTGCCACCAGCGTAAGGCAACCTAATGCCACGAGAAGCCCCAGGAAAAACATCAACCCGGTGAGGATACTTTTCGTCTGAAGTGCAGCAAAAGCAATTGGAAACAACCCGATCAGGATCAGCGCAACAATCTTTGTTTTGGAAATGGAACGTTTAGACTCAGAGCCCGCCCGTAAAACGGTAAGCGGAGGAACAAATCTCACCGAGATCAAGGGGAGCAATGAAAAAAGTACGGAGATAACGGTGCCCAGTAAAAGCCCTGTGAGAATGGAAGTCCACGAAATTGAAAACCCGACTTCAAAAGGTATAATACCTTTCAGAAACACCGGAAGTAGCTGTTGAATACCAACACCAATCAATGCCCCGGCAATACTACCCACTATACCCAGTGTGAATATCTGAATGAAATAAATATTGAAGGCCTGCCATCCTGATGATCCGATGCAACGCAGCACTGCTACTTCATCACGCTTCTCACGGGCATATATATGTACCGAACTGGCAACACCGATACAACCCAATATCAGCGCTACAAATGCAAGAAGCGAGAAGAATCTGTAGATGGAAAGAAATCCTTCACCCAGACCTTCTTTCCGTTCCTGCACGGTATCATAAGAATACCCATGTTGTCTGACAACCGGCCCCAGTGTTTTAACCGTTTCATCTACTTTAGCTTCATCGGGTATCCGGAAAAACTGTTTGTAATTTACCCGGCTACCATATTGTACCAACCGGGTAGAATCGAGATCACGCATGGATATATACACCGATGGCGTAAAGGTTGCCATAATGCCTCCTCCTCCCGGAATTTTTTTAACAATGCCTGCTACTTTAAATGTGCTGTTCCCAACCCGGATAGAATCATCCGAGCTTACTTCATACTGAATGGCTAATGACTCATCCAGCATGGCATATCCCCCTGTCTTCATCAGTGCATACGCCTCTTCGGGTTGGGTTTCTATCTGACCATAAAAAGGAAACGGTCCTGACAGCGCAACTAATCGGATGAGCCGGGATTGATTATTATGCATGAACAACACCATGGATGCCATATCCGCCTCTGATGCCTGTTCTAATTTTGTTGAATCGAAAACCGCCTGAATACCTTTGCTGAATTTTTTATCGCTGTTCACCACGAAATCAGCACCAACCAATTCTTTAGCATTACGGTCGATATCGCTTTGCAAAGTATGATTGAGTGAATCCAGCGAAACAACGGCAGCAATCCCGGCTATCAGTGACGCCATGAATAACATCAGCCTTGAATAATTGTGCCGTGCATCACGCCATGCCATAATCCAAACCCAGCGGTCTTTGAAAACAGATCGCTTAATGCGTTTCACCTTGATAGCGTATTCGATCAAAAACGTAATGTTTAATGTTAAAGTCTAACGTGGTTATGAATTGGGAATCTGAAGCCTGGAATCTGAAAGAGATAACGGACTGAGTATTTCTTCTACCAGCTTCCCACCTTTCATTTTCAGGATCCGTTGTGTTCGCTGTGCCAGCTCAAGGTTGTGCGTCACCAACACAAGCGTTGTATTTTTTTCTTTATTCATTCCGAATAACAGGTCGGTGATGTGCTGAGCATTCTCTTCATCAAGATTTCCGGTGGGTTCATCGGCAAACAGAATTTTAGGATCAGTGATAAACGCTCTGGCCATGGCCACGCGTTGCTGTTCCCCTCCCGACAGTTGTGAAGGGTAGTGATTTAACCGATCCCCCAGGCCTACTCTGCCCAAAAGTTCTTTTGCTTTTAGCTCTACATTCCGCTCGCCTCTTAATTCCAAAGGCACGGTTACATTTTCAAGCGCTGTCAGGGTGGATAACAATTGAAAGTTCTGAAAAACAAACCCTATATATTGATTACGTACATAGGCTCTGTCATCCTCGTCCATGGCATTGAGTTTGAATCCCATTAACGAAACTGTTCCAGAAGTAGCAACATCCAATCCGGCACATAATCCAAGCAAGGTAGTCTTGCCACTTCCGGATGGGCCGATAATGGCAAGTGAATTGCCCTGGTGCACCGAGAAGGACACCTCATCTAAAACCGTAAGCTCTTTGTCAGCTGATCGGTATATCTTCGTTAAATTTTCAGCTTCAAGAACGGTTGTTGACATGGTTTTTGCTGGATCATTAATGGATGTAAAGCGTTAAAGCACTAAAATTGTTTCAGTTTAAACGAAAAGGCAAACCTCTTTTTACATATGGTCGGAAAACTGGTAGTATTTATTTCACTCTTTATGTTATTTCAGGGCAATACCTCGCCCAAGCTTATCCTCTTTTACGGAGATAGTCTTACAGCCGGATATGGTTTATCGCCCGAAGAGGCATTTCCTTCAAAGGTTGAAAAGAAACTAAATCAAAACGGAAATATCTGTAAAGTAGTAAATGCCGGCCTGAGTGGAGAAACTTCCGCGGGTGGATTGTCCAGATTAGACTGGGTGCTAAAACAACCGGTTGATGTTTTTGTGCTGGAGTTGGGTGCCAATGACGGGCTTCGTGGTTTGCCTTTGGATCAGACACAGAAGAATCTGCAGGCCATTATCGATAAAGTAAAAAGCAAGAATCCCAAGGTCAAAATTGTAATAGCCGGTATGATGGTTCCCCCGAATATGGGATCAGACTATACTACCCGGTTTCAAAAGATCTTTCCTGATCTGGCTAAAAAGAATAATGCAACACTAATACCCTTTCTTCTGCAAGGAGTAGCAGGTGATGAAAAGCTTAATCAGGCTGATGGAATTCACCCCACGGCCGAAGGTCATACTATCGTGGCAAATAATGTTCATAAGATTATTCAGCCGTTACTGAAATAGCGCCAATATTTACAGCGGGCAAAAGAATCAGCGGAGAGAGGATTCGAACCCTCGTTCCGGACAAGTCGGAAAACGGGTTTCGTACAGTCCCATTCAACCACTCTGCATCTTTCCTTTTAGTTAAAAATAAAAAACTCCGGCATTGCTGCAGGAGTTCACTATTATAACACCTTAAACTTATCTATTCAAATCGAAGTGACTCAATAGGATCAAGTCTTGAAGCCTTACTGGCAGGATAATAACCAGATACCAACCCTACAAAAATACAAACGAGAAATCCCATCAGCATCCATCCCCAGGGGATCATAAACGTTTCAATTCCCATTGCTCTTGACATCAAATTCCCAATCAGTATCCCCAGAATAATTCCGGCAATACCGCCCAGCAGACATACAACAATAGCCTCGATCACAAATTGCTGTCGGATACGTGCAGGTGTTGCACCCAAAGCCTTTCGCACACCAACTTCACGTGTTCGCTCGGTAACGGATACAAGCATGATATTCATTAACGCTATCGAAGCACCCAGGAGGGTCACGAAGCCTACACCAAATCCAACCCAGCGTAAAATATTTGTTATTGAAGCCAGGTTCTCCGCAAGCGTTTCACTTTTCTCCAAGTCAAATGAATTGGGCTGCCCTACCCGATCGTGACGTATTGCACGCATGGTGCTTGTCGCTTCACCCATGGCCATTTCAAATTGTGAAGGATCGCTGATGCCCACCGTAAGCTCATACCACAACCCACGTCCTTTCGCCATCTGATTGGCCTTGAGGATTGGGACGTATACCATGTTATCATAATTATTCTCTGCGAGCTGGCCTTTCTCTTTTAACACTCCGATTACTCTGAATTGCACACCTGAAAAAGAAATTTCGGTTTTGTTAATATCCTTCGTGTCTTTGTAAAGCTTGTCAAAAATTTTGCTTCCTATGACAGCTACCGGTGCACCAACTTCTTCTTCAACTTTCGAAAAACTTCTGCCCTGTGCGAATTCCAATCCTTTCAAAGGAAAGTAATCAGGATTCACACCATACACCTGAACATTCGGATTTGTCTTTTCTGATCTTCTCTTCACCTCTGCATTAAAAATGAGTTCAGTGGAAAGACTGATGGTGGATGGAACATTATACTTCTTAATGAAATCCAATGACTCCTTGAGCCGGATCTGTGGATATACCTTTTCGGTAATACCCTGCTGATTAGCGCCACGATTTGTTTTGGAAGTAATATCAAATGTATTGGCGCCTAATGAGGCAAGACTCTCATTAAAGGAATACTCTATGCCATCAATTGCCGTGAAATTACCCACCAGGGATGTAATGCCAATGGCCACAATAACGGCTGTCAATATCGAACGAAGCAGATTGGCCTGAACCGATCGTAAGCCCTCCCTGATGTTTTCAATAATATTCATTCAGCGAATACGGTTTTTTTCAACTATACGTTGATTTTCAGGCTATAATGTTACAGAAAAACTGCATTTTATTTCAGCAGAAGTTGTTTAACAGGATATCGTAACGAGGATTTACGATAACGGTATTTGTTTGGTAAATTTAGGTCATTAAAGGGTTTTGGGTATGAAGAAATGTGCGCTTTTGTTACTTCTGATACTGGCATTCAGAATCTCTCCGGCAAATACCATTTTCATTCCCATGGATGAGAAACAATCCAATCACCTGAAAGCATATGGTATTGCTTACTGGATCTTAAAAAGTGAAACGGAAGTAGACTGGCTCCTGAATTACCGGGGAGGAAGTTTTATGTGTCAGTATCATCCCGCCATTCAAAACGAACTGGTTGTTCGGGGGGTGAGCTTTGAGGTGATCTCTGATGCCCGGGCAAACGAAATTATCTCCGAAATTGCCAGCCCTGCTGTTAACTATGACATCATGAAGCTGGAAAAATATCCTCGCATTGCTGTCTATTCACCTAAAACCAAGCAACCCTGGGATGACGCTGTAACATTGGTGCTTACCTATGCAGAGATACCCTACGATGTTATCTTCGATGATGAAGTAATGACCGGGGCATTACCGAAGTATGACTGGATTCACCTTCACCATGAAGACTTTACCGGACAGTATGGGAAATTTTACCACCAGTTCAGCAACCACCCCTGGTATATTGAACAGCAGAAGGAAGCTGAAGACCTTGCGCGTAAATATGGATACCATAAAGTTTCTCAGTTAAAGCTCGCGGTGGTTAATAAAATAAAGGAGTTTGTGACGGGCGGAGGATTTCTTTTTGCCATGTGTTCGGCTACCGACACGTATGATATTGCTTTGGCTGCCGATGGTGTTGACATTTGTGAGCGCATGTATGATGGCGATGGTGCCGATCCCCAGGCTCAACAGAAATTAAATTTCGAAAACACACTGGCCTTCACCGATTTTCGATTGGTTCGTGATCCCTATCAATATGAATTTTCAGATATCGATAATCAACCCCAGGAAAGAGGTCTTCGCCAGGACAATGATTACTTTTCCATTTTTGAATTCTCCGCGAAATGGGATCCGATCCCAACCATGCTAACCCAGAATCACACCCGCGTGGTACAGGGATTCTTCGGACAAACCACAGGCTTTAAGAAAAATCTGATTAAGCCGGATGTAGTCGTTATGGGTGAGAATAAAGAAATAAAAGAAGCCAAGTATATCCACGGTGTTTTGGGCAAAGGCTTTTATACCTTTTACGGTGGACATGATCCGGAAGATTACCAGCATCAGGTGGGTGAAGAACCCACTGACCTGAATCAACATCCGAACTCACCGGGTTATCGATTGATCCTTAACAATGTTCTGTTTCCGGCAGCGAAGAAGAAAAAACAAAAGACGTAAAGAGTTAAAAAGTTTAAAGTTTAAAGCTCAACCTTTAAACATTTAAGACGAAACTTTAAACCGGATCTAGTGCATCCGGTCGTCACGAACTTCAAGACTTTGCATAATCTCCGCTTCCTGCACTAACAACTCATTCCACCTTTTCATTACAACCTCTTCCGGCAGATACTCTTTTGCCAATTGCAGGAAATTCCGGTAATGCCCCGCTTCCGATATCATCAGTTCGTAATAGAATTTTGATAAGCTTTCATCCGACAGGTTCTTCCACAGTATCTTAAAACGCTCACAACTCCGTGCTTCAATCAATGCATTCATCAGGAGCTTCTCGACAAGTTGTTGTTCCCGGCTCCCTCCTCTTTTTATGACTTCATTAAGCTTTATAGCGTATTCGTCTTTGCGTTGAGGCCCGAGACTATAGCCACGTTTTTTAAGTTCCTCAATAACCCGCTCAAAATGACTCCACTCTTCTGCCACTACAGGCACAAGCATTTCTACCAGCTTTTCTCTTTCGGGATATTGAATAATGAGGGAAATGCAGGATGATGCAGCTTTCTGTTCACAGTAGGCGTGATCTATTAATATCTCTTTGATATTCTTCTCCGCGATATTAATCCACCGTGGATCGGTAGGAAGTTCAAGACCAAGTGTGAATTTATCTTTTGCATTCATATCGGCTAGTCATAGAAAGACCAGTCAAAACCAAAATCCAGAACATTACGCTGCCCCGGATAGTATGGTGTAGGCATATATCCCTGTTTTGTAAAGGCCTGAACCAGGTTATTGTATTTAAAGAAAATTCTTGCCCGCTTGACACGCATGCTGAAGAACACATCAACGATGGGGAAGTCAGGCGTCTTATACGCTGTTTGTGTATAGAATTGCTGTATAGGAACATCGTAGCCCATGGCGTAGTATGCAGAATGCCAGTGAACGTCAACCCCGCCATGCATATCCATGTTTCCATTGAAGAAAATATTCTCATACGAAAGTTCTCCGTTGACAAACAGGTTTGGTATCTGAAATGCATTCGAGGTATTGCTTAACGCTTTGGTAAAAATGGCCTGTCCCCGTAAAAAGATGTGTCGGGCCATGGTGACGGACATCTTCAATTCGGGTGCCACCAGAACCTGTTCACCGGAAGTCTGTACCGGTAACACCGTTTGCTCCTGATCAAAATCATCCTCCTTAAAAAACACATAGTTCCCCAGACGGGTGAAGGTCACACCAGGAGAAACATTCAGGATTTTCGAACGGTAATGTATGGCACCATTCACCTGTGTGACATTAATATCACTGAATGTGTTTCCCCAGAAATCATGACTGCCCCGGTACGCCTGTTGCAACGATGACGGAGCATACTGTACCTGCCTGACCGTAGCTTCAAACCATTTGCTGGTAATGTGGCCTTCAATCCGGTAGTTACCGGTCTGCAAAACTTCTGCCCACCCCGTTACTTCAACCAGTGAATCAAGCCGGAGCGATATCCTTCCTCCCAGGTAATTTTCCACGCCAGAAGCCGGCACCCGCAATGTATCTTCATCGATATAGTCGTATTCCATGGAGTAGTCACGAATAGCATAGTAGGCATTGTAGAATAATCTGGAGACATTACCTTTTATTCCCAATTCATTTCTGATCGCTTTGAATTTTACTTCATCACGCGTTTCAGCACTGTCTACGACTACAAAATCATAATATTCTGAGTCCGGGTTCTGATCGCGTATGTCCTTGAATCCGTTGCCCTGACGATACCGGTCAAATTTGTGATAGACCTGAAGAGCACGACCAATTTCATACTGATGGAAGAGATGAATATTCATCCGGATTTCTTTTCCCGAAGCCTGTGTCAGGGAAGGTTGAGCATTTACAAAAAAGTAATCTTCATAGGGCTGATCCTCGGGAGCGAATATTCCCCCATACTCATCAGCTTCTACCTTGTTACGCCTGAAGTCAAAGAACAACCGGTATGTGCTGTCCTTGGATTGGAAGTTTGTAAACAGGTCATAGTATGTGCTCCGGATGTTCCTGTCTCCTTTTCCGTTTCGCTGAATTTGTTTGTCAATAAAAAGACCGCGGTAGTCAAAGCCAAAGTTCCAGCGTGGCGTGATGTTCCGGCTGAATGTTGCCCGCGTAACGGATCTCCCCTTACCTCCAAGAATAATGCTCATATTCGAATAGGGAGATTTTGTATCAAAATGCCGTATCCGTTCAGCAGACCAATACAGATCATATTGTTGAAACCCAGATGACGCACCGATATAACCCGGAGCCTGATAGTAGATAGGTGCTATTGCAGTACCAATATTTCCTAAGTCCTGGTATAAGTTGTTGTATTTCTGAACGTAGTTATACCGGTGAAAACCCCGGATAGCGGTATCTATAAAGTGAAACGTCTGTTTGTTTAGAAATACGTCTTCTTCAAAAAAGTATTTCGAGGTCTTCGGTCCGTAAATCTGCTTGGTGGTATCATCGATAATGCGGGACCCCCTTCGATTAGGTGTTTCTCCATCCTCCTGGGCAACAGCGGAAGAGATAAAAATCAGCAATACAAAGAGAGGAAGTATCGATCGCAAAAAATTCACGCGTAAAAATATACTTTTGACATGATTTTGGTGAATTGAACTACGATTTCTATGCACGTTGAACTACATTTAAAATCATAGCATCAAAATCCTCTCCATTTTTAATAAACTCCACTTCGATAGGCAGATAAAAAACAGGTAATTTTTCTATCGTGCTTTTAAAATCCTCGTGATCCAGCTTGACCCAGTCCTTTTCGGTAGTGAGGATACTTACCGAAGGTCTGCTGCGGACAAAAGATAAGATCCGCTCCAGATCACTGACTGAATATTTATGATGATCAGCAAACTCAAAGTGGTCAACCAATTTATAAGCCTGCCGGACATGATCTTTTAATGGCTTTGCATTTCCTATCCCCGTCACCAGCAGTATTTCATCTGCCAGTGTGGTGACTGACCCGAATGGAGTTGGACTTCCATACCGGATCTTCGAAAAGAAAACAGGTTTTTCAGCGTACCTCCGAATTGAGTGTTCAATCTTTATCATCTTTTCACCTGTGATCTCCACCGGACATTTCGTAACAATAATAACGTCTGCCCTTCTGGCGCCATATCGTGATTCACGTAACCTCCCTGCCGGCAAGAGAAAGTCATTATAAAAAAGTCGGTTATAATCAGTCAACATGATATTGAATGATGGCCTTACCCGTCTGTGCTGGAAAGCGTCATCCAGCAACACTACCTGAGTATCTTTTGCCTGTAGAATGTTCGGAATAGCAAAGGCCCTGTCCTCGCCTACTGAAACCGTAATGCTGTCTGAAAACTTTCGATAAAACTGATACGGTTCATCACCTAATGTTGATGCATTGTCTGACGGGCCGGCAATACGAAATCCTTTTGTCTCCCTCCCGTAACCGCGGCTTAGCGTTGCAATGGAATACGATTTACCCAGCAATCGTATCAGGTGTTCAATGAGGGGTGTTTTACCCGTGCCACCAACGGTCAGGTTGCCAACGTTTATCACGGGGACATCAAACTGTACAGATGGTCTTAATCCAATATCGTAAAGCTTATTTCTCAAAGCCGTAACGATTTTATACAATACTGAAAAAGGAAATAATACAATTTGCAAAATCACCATGATGTAGTAAGCCTTTATCCTTTATCTTTCAACCCGTGATACTAAACAGACGGTATGGCCGGTGTAAAGATAAAAGATGTAACGAACTACCTCGAATCAGTGGCACCACTGAACTTCCAGGAGTCGTACGATAATGCCGGGTTAATTACCGGAAACTCTCAGGATGTAGTTAAAGGCATATTGGTTACACTGGATTGTACCGAACCGGTTGTTCAGGAAGCCATCGACCAGGGATGTAATCTTATCGTTGCTCACCATCCTATAGTTTTTAAAGGTCTGAAGAGATTAACAGGAAGCTCCTATGTTGACCGTACAATCATCAAGGCTATTAAAAATGATATAGCCATATATGCCATCCATACAAACCTGGACAATGTACTGAATGGGGTTAACCGGAAAATCTGTGAAAAAATAGGTCTTAAGGATCTTAAAATCCTGACTCCCAGAAAGGATACCTTATCAAAACTGGTCACTTTTATACCTGAAGAAAATACGGAAACGGTCTTATCAGCATTGCACGAGGCGGGTGCCGGTCAGATCGGGAATTATAAGAATTGTAGTTTCAGACTTGAGGGTCAGGGAACGTTCAAACCCACAGAAAATGCCAACCCTCATATCGGTCAGGCGGGAAACCAGGAAAAAGTGACTGAAAACCGGGTGGAGCTGATTTTTCCCTCCTTTTTAACCCGTGGAATCCTAGAAGCTTTGCGAAAAGCCCATCCCTATGAGGAAGTCGCTTACTATATAAATACCTTATCCAATGAAAATCAAGACGTTGGGTCAGGAATGATTGGCGACCTGGATGGTCACGTGGAACCTTTGGAGTTTCTTAAAGGTTTGAAAATCAGTATGGATCTAAACATAGTTCGCCATACTCCCCTGCTTAACAGACCTGTAAAACGGGTTGCTGTATGTGGCGGAGCCGGAAGTTTTCTGCTTCCTGATGCTATAAAGGCCGGTGCCGACCTCTTTATTTCGGCAGATTTCAAGTATCATGAGTTTTTCGATGCCGATGGGCGGATCACGATCGCAGATATCGGGCATTATGAAAGCGAAGTGTTCACCAAAGAACTATTACAGGATGTTTTAATGAAAAAATTTTCTACTTTTGCGATCATTTTTTCAAGAACGGTCACGAACCCAATAAGCTACCTATAAAGAATGGAAAATCAATCAGTTGCTCAGAAGCTCGAAGCGCTTGTAAAACTCCAGTCAATTGACAGCAAACTAGATGAACTTAAGAAACTCCGGGGCGACCTTCCCGATGAGGTTCAGGACCTGGAAGATGAAATAGAAGGTTACAAAACCCGCCTTACCCGTTACGAAGCTGAACTTAAAGACATTGAAGAAGGCAACAAGAAGCACAAGGAAGGCATTAAGGAAGCTGAAAAGCTCATCAAGAAATATAGCGAACAGCAGAAAAACGTCAGAAATAACCGCGAGTTCGATGCCATCACCAAAGAAGTAGAACTCCAGGAACTTGAAATCCAGTTGTGCGAAAAGAAAATCAAGGAAGGAAAAGACAGCATCCAGCAGAAGAAAGACGAGATCGAAAAGACTAATACCCTCATCAAAGAAAGAGGCGATCACCTGGACAACAAGAAGAAAGAACTGAACGACATCCTCGCAGAAAGCCAGGAAGAAGAAAAAAGACTTCTTGACGAACGTTCAAAGGCTACCAAGAAAATCGAAGATAAACTTCTGAAGTACTACGAAAGACTACGCGGCAGCCTGTCCAACGGACTTGCTGTAGTGAGGGTGGTACGTGGTGCTGCGGAAGGCTGTAACATCGTAATCCCTCCTCAAAAAATTGCTGAGATCAGAGAGAAGAAGAAAATTGTGATCGATGAACATTCTGGTCGTATCTTAGCAGACGTTGACATGGATACCCTCGATGAAGGAGACAAACCTAAAGCTTCAAAGACAGCTGTTCCTGCTACCAGCAGAAGAAAGAAAGTCGAATAATACTGTTTATTGTTTACTCATAAAGGCAGGCCTTTCAGCTTGCCTTTTTTTATGTCCGATAGTTTCGGGCTTCGGCCAGGAATGGACATTTGATGAGAATACACAAAAGGCTTATGACCTGGTCCTGAATCTTCAGATTGAGGAAGCGCAGCAACTCATTCCACAACCGAAGACAAATCATGAACATTATGTAGCTGCTCTCGGTGAAGCGTTAGAACTGCTCATCACCGAAGATGGCGAAAAGTTCACCTTGTATGAAGACCGGTTCGAAAAACGTCTTGATAAAAAAACAAAAGTCACTTCCGCGGATGATCTCTTCCTTCAGGCTGAAATAGGTTTGCAATGGGCATTTGTTCACCTGAAGTTCGGCCATGAGTTTGACGCGGCCCTTAATCTCCGGCAGGCTTATCAAACCACTCAGGAAATCAAAAAGAGATTTCCGGAGTATACCGCCATCCATAAAACTTCCGGTCTTCTGGATGTGATCATTGGTTCCGTTCCTGAAAAATACGATTGGGTACTTGGCCTTCTGAATATGGAAGGCTCCGTTGAGATCGGGCTCCACGAACTGGAAAGCATCCGCAGTTCAGATCATACACTGGAATTTGAATCGGATCTTCTCTATGCATTAACCCTCGGATTTGTTCTTCAACAAACCGATCAGGCCATGACGGAAATAGAGAAAGTACGTAAGGAATACCCACAGAACAGGCTGGCGCTGTTTATCGGATCCGCACTGGCCATCAAAGGTGCCAGAAGTGAAGAAGCCTTATCCATGCTGCAAACTCTGGCTCAGCAGCAGTCGGGCATACCACTTTATTACGCTGACTATCTTAAAGGCGAAGTTTATCTGCATAAGGCCGATTATCAAAATGCCATTTCTTCATACCGCTGGTTTATCAATCACTACCAGGGACAGAACTACATCAAGGACGCGAATTACAAAATCGGAGTGTGTTACTGGCTGAACGGAAATGCAAATGATGCAGAACATGTTTTTAAGCAGGCCAAGACTATCGGTAAGGAAGTAACTGAAGCCGATAAGTATGCTGCCCGAAGTATGGCCGATGATGAAATGCCACATGTAAAACTGACAAAGGTCCGGTATTTTATGGATGGCGGCTATTATGCAGATGCCTCTAAACTACTGCAATCCATCACATCGGCAGATTTGCCGACAAAACGTGATCAGGTAGAATTTGAATACCGGAAAGCCCGCCTTGCACACAAGACCGGGAATTTAATTGCAAAAGAACTTTACCAGAGAACGATCCGGCTTAGCGGTGAAGAGCCGTGGTATTTTGCTCCAAACGCCTGTCTCCAGCTCGGTTATATTTACATGGATGAGAATGATTTTATACAGGCACAGTTCTACTTCAAAAGAGCCCTGGAGTATAAGAAGCACGAGTACAAAAACAGTATTGACAGCAAGGCCAAGTCTGCTATAGCTCAGCTCAACAAGCGTAAGTGACGGGTGTCATTGTAACGCTCAACAGAAAAGGTTGATCCGGTATAATTAAGCAGGTACAGACAAAGATTTACATGCTCAAACATATCCATACTTTTTAAGGGATAGTTGAGAAGATGACACAACAGGATACGTATAGCACGACCATGCATACAGATCAATATCGTTCTTTCGTTTTCATGTGCCATGATGTGATCAACAGCCGGCTTCATTCGCTTAACAACATCTTCCGGGCTTTCACCATTTTCAATTCGCAGTGACGTGTTACCTAACTGCCATTGCTTTAACATGTAGTGGTAGTACTCATCCTCATCCGGAGTAACCTTATGACCTTCTTTGGTTCCCCAGGATATCTCATTCAGTCCCGCTAATGCTTCGGTAGGAATGCCTTTATCCAAAAAGCCCTTGACCGATTGCTGACTCCTTTTGAGGGCTGAGGTATAGACTTTATCAAAGGCTATGTGCTGGTAATCTTTGAAGAACGCATCAGCTTGTGAGCGCCCACGTTGGTTGAGATCTGTATCAACTCCGCTTCCCTGGACAATATTCTGAAGATTAAAATCCGTTTGGCCGTGACGGATCAGGTAGATCTTTTTGGTTTGCAATGCTGAAAATTTGGTCGCAAAAATACTTAAATCCTCCAATCTCCCTAACGCCTACAGGTTTCATAATGAATTGGCAAACAATTCCTAAACCCTTAAATCGATTGCGAAAAATTTCCGGTTAGAATACAATGGCATCGGTTATTATTCCATAGTTTTAACGTATCAAAATATTGGCTAATATTCCATAACCCATTCCCTGATGTTCTCTACCCTCTTGCCAAAGCAAGTTGCCTTTAACCGGATTTTGCTTCTTATCATTGCCCTGAATTTTCTTTCCCGCCTTGTACTGGTGCTAAAACCATTGCCTTACCTGGATGGCAAAACCGTGCCGGATGATGCCTACCTCTCACTACACATCGCGCGAAGTATTGGCAATGGGCAAGGACCATGGTATGACGATGTTTACACCAACGGATTTCAACCCCTGTATGTCTTTTTAATGGCGCCTGTATACGCGCTATCAGACGATCAGGTCGAAGCGCCCGTTACCATAGCCCTTCTGCTTTTATCTATATTTGATACGGCCACTCTTGCCGTTCTGTTGCTTTGGATAAGAAAGATGACCAGCACATCAATAGCCGTACTCACATCAATACTCTGGATCTTTAACGACTACATTATTCAGACCAGTCTCAATGGATTAGAAACCATCATGGCCACATTCTTCATTGTAACTGCTGCTTATTATTTCTACCTGATTTATTACCAAAAGAAAGAGCGAAAGAACATTCACTTTATCGGGCTTGGTCTTTTTGCCGGCCTGGCCTGTTTAACGCGGGTAGATTCCCTGATATTCGCCTTTATCCTCGGTATCTTCATTCTCATTCGTGAATTCCCGGATAAGAAATTATGGATTATACGCTCCGGGTTTTACGGCATTTCAGCACTCGCTGTGTTTTCTATCTGGATTGCCTACTCCTTGTATTATACCGGATTATGGTATCCGGAAAGTGGAAAAGCTGTAAGGCTCATTTCATTAACGCATATCAATTTCAAAACCAATCTCGCCTTCTTTCAAAAAATGTTCTGGCAGGCTGGCGTTGTTGAATGGAAAGGTAATGGGTTTCTTATTGTACTTATCGCCATAATGCTGCTGGTAGCCTGGCGAAAAAAGGCATTAAAATTTTCGTCTTTCAACCCGATATTACCAATAGGCATATTTTGCATCAGCATTCTCTTAGCCTACACCTGTTACGTATTTACCGATTGGTATTTCTACCGTTATTTCTTTCCGCTTACCATTGCATTCCTTTTGATTTTTGCCTTGCTCGCAAACACCATTTTTCCATTTCTGACAGCTTCAAAAAAAATATATTATGGGGGTCTCATTCTCGCCATCTGGTTCATCCCATTGTTCATCAAAGGAACCTTCGTTGATTACTACATCGGTCCGCCAAGTAAAACGCTTGGCTACCGGAACATTGCCGTGTGGGCCAATGAGAACTTCCCGGAAGGCACCATTATTGGTGCGTCACAAACTGGCGCATTGGGATATTTCTGCACAAAATTAAAGGTGGTGAATCTGGATGGTGTAGTGAACGGAGAATGTTACAAATACCTGGTTGAAGATCGTAATATGGACTATATCCGATTGCGAAAAATAGAGTATATCCTCGGATGGACAATCAACATGGACTTTATACGGCTCCGTACAAAAAATTTTCAGGAGTCTGAGTTAGAGCTCATCAAAAACATCGATGATTTTTACTCCTGGAATAATCAGTGGGGTGTTTACCGTGTAATGCCACCCGCTTCACATCAATAATATTCTCCAATGTCTACAGGATTTTCTCTGAATCAAATTCCGTTTAGCCGGATTCTTTTCATCATCATTTCAATCAATTTCTTATCCCGGTTTATCCTGGTGTTACGACCACTGCCCTACCTGGATGGAATCATGATACCTGATGATGCCTATCTCTCGTTGCATTTAGCCCGCAGTATTGGTGATGGCAATGGCCCGTGGTATGATGATGTTTATACCAATGGATTTCAACCGCTGTACGTCTTTCTTATGGCACCGGTCTTTGCACTTTCCAATGACCAGGTGGAAGGCCCGGTAAAAATTGCTTTGCTGCTGTTGTCACTCTTTGATACTGCAGCCCTGGCTGTGCTGATGCTGTGGATAAAAAAGATGACATCTTCGGTTGTGGCAGGCATTGCATCCCTGATCTGGATCTTCAACGATTATATTATTCCGACAACATTAAATGGATTGGAGACTATTATTGCCACCTTCTTCATTGTCTGGGCATCATACTACTTCTATTTGATCTACTATGAGAAGCCGGAACGGAAGAATCATCATTTTTTAATTCTGGGGATAATCGCTGGTTTTGCCTGCCTTACGCGTGTCGACTCATTGATCTTTGCATTTATAGTAGGTGTTTTTATTCTCTTCAAAGAGTTTGCAGATAAGAAGCAACTCATCATCCGGGCAAGCTTTTACGGGGTTTCTGCATTAGCCATATTTTCCATTTGGGTTATTTACTCCATGTACTACACCGGATTATGGTATCCGGAAAGTGGAAAAGCAGTAAGACTTATCTCATTGACGCATGCTAATTTTCAAACCGACCTGGGTTTTTTCAAAAAAATATTCTGGCATGCCGGGGCTATGATCTGGCGGGGAAACGGATACCTTATCATTATGATCATCCTAATGATGGTCTTCGTACTCCGAAAGAAACTATTCACGCTAACGTTAGTGCGAAGTTTCTCGCCCCTGATTCTGTTCTTCTCCATCATGTTCTTTGCTTACACCTGCTACATTTTCACCAGTTGGTATTTCAGCAGGTATTTCTTTCCGTTCACCGTATTGTTCATTCTGCTTTTTGCTGTACTGCTGGATGTCATTCTCAGGCATTCCTCCGGAACTCTGAGAAAGCTGGCCATTCCATTGGTTCTGTTACTCTGGTTTGTTCCTCTTTTTGTCAGGGGAAATTTCATCCATTACTACACCGGTGAACCGGATAACACCCTGGGGTATAGGAATATGGCCTTGTGGGCCAATGACAATTTCCCGAAAGGTACCGTTATCGGTTCGTCACAGTCTGGCGCACTGGGATACTTCTGTCCCGACCTGAAAGTAGTAAACCTGGATGGTGTTGTTAATGGAGAATGTTACCAGTACCTCATCGAAGAGCGTAACATGGAATACATCAGAAAGCGGAAAATAGAATATGTGGTCGGGTGGTACAACAACATTGATTTCATTAAACTTCGAACGCAGAATTTCAAAGAATCAGATCTGCAATTGGTTAAGAAGATCGAATCATTCCAGTCCTGGCAACATCACTGGTATGTGTATACAGTAGCACCATAGGGCATTTTAAGTTGGCTATTTTTACCTTATTTTTAGCCCCTTAAAGATGTGCAAAGCACAATGAAGATCTTTCACTCGCCACCTACCCTTGATGAACTGAATAGCTGGTCAGCTAATACCCTCTCCCAGCAACTTGGTATTCAATTCACCGGAATCGGAGAAGATTATCTCGAAGCAAAATTGCCGGTCGATCACCGCACGCATCAACCCCTTGGCTTATTGCATGGCGGAGCTTCTGTGGCATTGGCCGAAACCATGGGAAGTGTTGGAGCCATGTGTTGTGTTGACCGGACATTACAATATTGTGTAGGTCTGGAGATCAACGCGAATCACATCAAGGGTGTTCGGGACGGTTTTGTGAAAGGTGTCGCAAAACCCATTCACATCGGAAAAAAAACACAGGTGTGGGAGATTCGCATATCCGACAGTACTGATAATCTCGTTTGTATCAGCAGAATCACGTTAGCCGTGTTAGATAAGCGATAATTCTTCCTGGGAGACAGCATGATGACAACCACGAGCATTTTTTCAACTACCCATCTTACTGAATCAGCTTACGTTTCATTTTTGATTCAGTACGCTACAGAAAATCAATTTGCTGTAGCGGTATGGCGATTACCGAATGATTCCGTAAAACATCTTATTATCTCCCGCAAAATCAAATCACTCCACCGTGATGCGTTACTGGAAGAACTGGAGATGGGTTTTATTTTTGCTCCTTTTGATCTTGACAAAAGTCGTGTTTTTTTACCTGCTGATTTTAAATTCTCCTTCAGCAACAACACTATTGTTCCCCCTGCCAATCCAATTGAAGTAACATCGCATGCCTGGCTGAATGAACAACTAAAAAGATCAAACCCTGAATCGCCTGTAAAATATCACGTTACGCACACCCCTTCACATGACCCGGATGTTTCATACGAAGAACTTGTGCGGAATGGAATTGAAGAAATCGAGAAAGGAACATTTGAAAAGGTAGTGCCTTCACGCAAAAAAGTTGTTGATCTCCCGGCTGATTTTGATGTAGTTCCCGCTTTCGAAAAAATATGCGTGAGCAATCCGAATGCACTCGTCTCTTTCGTAAGCACACCTGAAACCGGTACGTGGTTAGGAGCAACTCCGGAAACGTTAGTCAGTGTTGAGAACAACGCTATTTTCAAGACTGTAGCGCTGGCCGGCACCAAACCATTCGAAGAAGGCGTTAATCTTAAATCAGTGACGTGGACACAAAAAGAGATTGAAGAACAAGCCTTGGTTGAGCGCTACATCATCAGCTGCTTCAAAAGAATACGGGTACGTGAGTATGACGAACATGGTCCGAAAACTTTAGTAGCCGGCAATGTACTTCACCTGAAGTCGGATTTTATGGTTGATATGAAAGCCATCAACTTCCCGCAGCTGGGTTCGGTTATGCTTCAGCTTCTTCACCCAACGTCAGCCGTTTGCGGAATGCCGCTTTCTCCTGCCCTTGAATTTCTTAAGAAAAAAGAAGGCTACGATCGTGAGTACTACTCCGGATTTCTGGGACCTGTTAACGTAAATGATACCATCCATATTTTCGTAAACATCCGATGTATAAAACTACTGGACAGCAAAGCTATAGCGTATGCCGGGGCTGGTGTTACGATCGATTCTATTCCCAGGCAGGAATGGGAAGAGACTGAATTTAAATTCAATACCATATTGAAAGTAATAGAACGCTGATATCATTTACGTTGAATATTCTCCACTCCTTCCCCATATTCGCATCCAGATAATTTCATGGCGCGCTTTCAACCCATTTATGATATAGCTGAGCTCTGCTCCCAAAAAGGGCTTAACCAGGCCATACTTTGTCCGGGGTCAAGATGTGCACCATTGACACTGGCGTTTTCCAGACACCCTCAAATAACCACCCGAACATTTTCGGATGAACGAAGTGCAGCGTTTATCGCTCTTGGAATTGCTCAGCAAAGAAAATCACCAGCCATTTTACTTTGTACATCAGGTTCAGCAGCATACAACTTCGCTCCTGCTGTGGCTGAGGCATTTTTCAGTGAAACACCTCTAATTATATTTACTGCAGATCGCCCGGCAGAATGGATCGCCCAGCATGATGGCCAAACCATATTCCAGTCAGGAATTTTCGGAAAGCATGTTAAAGGCTCATTTCAATTACCACAGGAATATGATCATCCGGATAGTCAGTGGGCTATCAACCGGATTGTTAATGACGCTATCAATCTTTCGTTTCAGGAACCTAAAGGCCCTGTACATATTAATGCCCCCTTTCGCGAACCTTTATATCCCGGCAAGGAAGAAGAATTCAAATTCAACTCTGCTGTCCGCGTGATCGATGAATTTCCTTCAAGCTTCATGCTGACGTCAGAACAGAAAAGCGCAATCTCTTCGGAATGGAATCAATATAACAATGTATTGCTGGTTGCCGGGCAGCAGGAACCCGATAGATCAACTCAGGATTCAATACGAAACCTTTTGACGCATCATGCCATACCGGTGGTTGGCGACATCATCTCTAACCTTCATGGTATCGAAAATCTGATCAGTCACAGTGATCTTTTTTTAGGACAGGCCGGAGACGATATTAAAAAAATATTACACCCTGACTTATTGATCACCTTTGGCAAGTCAACCATTTCCAAAAACCTGAAATTGTTTTTGCGCAAGTTTGCTCCCAGGGCGCATTGGCACATTCAATCATCAGGAATGGTGGCCGATCCTTTTCAAAACGTAACAAAAGTATTTAACTCAAGCCCCGGTGAAGTATTTGACTTTATTGCATCACTGACTACTAATCCATCATTCGAAAACCAGAAGCAAAAGAATTTTTGCAATCTCTGGGAAGTTGAAGAACGCAAGGCGATCAGAATTCTGAATGATTTTTTTCCGCAGAAAACTCTTGCAGAACTTGAAATCGTGCGGGATGTAATCCATGCGCTGCCTCAATCCTGTAATTTGCATCTGGCGAACAGCATGAGCGTGCGGTATGCTAATTTTATTGGGTTAACCGCCAATCAAAAAGGAGTTCAGGTATACGCCAACCGAGGTACCAGTGGAATTGATGGTTGTACGAGTACAGCTATTGGCCATGCACTCTCCAATGGTCAACCGAATATATTAATCACCGGAGACCTGGCATTCTTCTATGACCGAAATGCTTTCTGGCATAATTATCCCATTCCCAATCTTCACGTATTGGTGTTAAACAATCACGGTGGAATTATTTTTAAAATAATCGATGGTCCGGGTTCACTTCCGGAAGCAGATGAATATTTTATCACTCATCAGAAATTAAATGCCAGAAAATTATGCGAAGAATTTGGGTTTGAATACCTGTTACTGGATAACCGAAAAAAGGTAAAGAATCTTCTAAAAGATTTTACCGAATTCGATAATAAAACAAAGATCCTGGAATTTGAATCGGATGTTCGCCTCAACAAGGAAGCATTCGACAATCTGAAAAAGCAAATAAAGAAAAGTTATGAATCTTAAGTATCCCTGGCAACCCGCAAAGCAATACAAGGAAATCGTGTTCCATAAGTTTGAAGGTATTGCCCGAATCAGCATTAACCGTCCACAAGTACATAATGCCTTTACACCATTAACCGTACAGGAGATGATTGATGCCATGCTCATCTGCCGGGAAGATGCCGATGTGCGTGTAATTATCCTGACCGGTGAAGGTGGAAAAGCATTTTGCAGTGGCGGAGATCAGAGTGTTCGCGGCCATGGCGGATACGTTGGCCAGGATACAACTCCACGATTAAATGTGCTCGATCTTCAAAAAATAATACGGTCCATTCCTAAGCCCGTTATCGCTGCCGTTGCAGGGTGGGCAATTGGTGGCGGCCATGTGCTCCACGTAGTGTGCGACCTGACAATTGCAGCTGAGAATGCACGCTTCGGACAAACAGGCCCTAAGGTTGGAAGTTTTGACGGAGGTTTTGGAGCATCTTACCTGGCCCGGATTGTAGGACAAAAGAAAGCACGTGAGATCTGGTATCTCTGTGATCAATACGATGCAAAAGATGCCCTTGAGATGGGCCTTGTTAATAAAGTGGTTCCCCTTGAAATGCTGGAAGAAGCATATGTTGAATGGGCACGAAAAATAATCGCCAAAAGCCCATTAGCTATCCGAATGCTAAAAAGTTCTTTCAACGCAGAGTTGGACGGACAGGCCGGTATCCAGGAATTAGCAGGCAATGCAACCCTTCTTTACTACCTGAGTGATGAAGCGAAAGAGGGCAAAAATGCTTTTATTGAAAAGCGAACTCCGGATTGGTCAAAATTCCCCAAATTCCCTTAACGAAAATAAAATTGTGGAATCTATTGCTCACGTTCATGTTCTTCGTCTTCGGCCACATGAAGATTTAAAAATGTGTTTACTCTTGTGGGCAAAGAAACATCAGGTAAAGGCTGCCGTAGTGATATCCTGTGTCGGAAGCCTGGAGCAGTTTCACCTACGCTATGCCAATCAATCTTCAGGAGATAGGAAAAAAGGATTTTTCGAAATCCTGTCACTCACCGGAACAATATCCGACACCTATGCACATTTACATCTCTCCCTTGCTGATGAGCAAGGGATTGCAAAAGGAGGTCATTTGTTAGATGGGAATCTGATTTACACCACAGCTGAAATTGCTATAGCAGAGCTCACGGATATGGTTTTTGCCCGGGAGAAAGATCCCGTTTATGGTTATGATGAACTTAACGTTCAAAAGAAACCGTAATGCAATATCCCCATCAATCGCTTTGGATAAATGACCGGGATGTGCTGATCCGTGATATTCTCACGAAAACAGCACCATACTTCAACACGTTCGAACAGAATGTTTTTGCATTTATCCGCGATTGGTTAAGTGATATACCTGCATTCTCCTTACAAACCAGTGGATCAACAGGGGCATCCAAAACAATCATCGCCACCCGCGATCAGATGATCTATAGTGCTAAACAAACTGAACGTGCGCTTGGACTTGTTCCAGGGACAACAGCTTTGGTGTGTCTTGACCCCCAGTTTATTGCAGGCAAAATGATGCTGGTCAGATGCTTTGTAACAGGCATGCAGATAATGGCCAAGACGCCATCAGCCAATGTTTTAGACAACATCCCCGATGTATCTCTTGAGTTAACTGCAATGGTTCCCTACCAGATACAGGGGATCCTGGAATCCAGGTTAGCCTACAAGCTTAATAACATTCGGACAGTTCTTATAGGCGGTGCCGCCTTAAACGATACAACGAAACATCAGCTTTCACAATTCAAGACCGATATCTATGTGACCTATGGCATGACGGAAACCATAAGTCATGTTGCTCTTCAACGAGTCAACGGAAAAAATCCGGAAGATCATTTCAAAGCACTTCCCGGAATAACCTTACAACTTGATGATCGGGATTGTTTGATCATCAAAGCTCCACATCTTCCACTTGAGATTATCACAAACGATATTGCTCAATTGGTCGGATTGAATGGTTTTCGCTGGCTTGGACGATGGGATAATGTAATTAATACAGGTGGCATCAAGGTGATTCCAGAAGAGACTGAAAAAATCATTCAGTCCGTATTTCTCGAGCTGGGTCTAAATCATGAGTTTTTTCTTACCGGTTTTCCGGATCAAAAGCTTGGACAACGTGTAGTTTTGATTGTAAAAGGTCAGCTGACAGGTTATCAAAAAAGTGAAATCATCACCCTCGCCCGAAAAAAAATTCAAATTTATGCCGCACCGAAAGAGGTGATCTGTTTAGAACAGTTCCACTACACGCATAACGATAAAATCAGCCGTGTGAAAACGGTTGAAATGTTTCAAAAACGGCCTTAAAGTTTACATCACTTTCGATAACAAAATTACCGCTATCGTTTACGAAAGTATTCGATTCTACATTGGAAAGGCCTAATTTTACCTTTTAGGGTTTAAACTTTTAAATAATTTTCAAGTAAAAGGTTACATCTGTATCAGTTTTTTTATTTAGCTTTGGTTTGTCTATTAGTAGTTGGCTTTAAAGGTCCCTCCTGGCTTATATTCCGATCTTTAAGGCAGCAATTTTTTGGTATTAAATGTCTATTACCATGAAAAAGGTATTAGTAATTGAAGACGATGTTCCCTTATGCTGGCTTTTGGAAAAGATCCTTCAGAAGAAGTACGAAGTTGTGATCATGAATGATGGTATGGAAGCGTGGTCGTGGTTAACCGATGGCAATGCTCCTGACCTTATCATTTCTGACATCAAGATGCCCTCTCTGGACGGAATTGAACTCCTGGAAAACCTAAGCAACAGCGGTCTCTTTAAAAACATTCCTGTTATCATTTTATCAGGATATGAAGACTCCGCAAAGCGTAAGCAATGTCTTGACCTTGGGGCGTTCACTTACTTGGTGAAGCCTTTTGAACCGCAGTCTCTCCTGGCAGAGGCTGACCGGGCACTAAAATTTACAGGACAGAATGTTTTCGCTAATTAATGTATGGATGTTGCTATTAAACTAGAAGTTCAGGATTCTCCTTTATCTTTGGTCGCGCAATCAAAGACCCAAGTGCCTGTTTTTACCAAGCATATTCTTCGGATAGGTTCGGATCATGAGATTCCTGAACATGATTACATCCAGGAGACCATCTATTTTACTACAGCTTCCATCCCGGATGCCTTAGGCCAGATTAAACAAGGACAATTATTTGATTGCCTTCTTATAAACTCATCCGGTCTTACCAATAACCTGGATAGTCTGAAAGACGTGGCTCGTGAGAAGGCAATTCCCTTTATTTTCTATTCATCAAAATTTGATCAGCCTACTAAAGACCTGGCGATCAAAATTGGCGCTGATGAATATCATCATGGCGCGGTTTCTTATGCTTTTCTTAAGCGAATAGAATTCATTAAGAAACTAAAAAATTATAAGAATGAGCGCGGTAATAAGCCTTACGTCTTTAAAAAAGCGCTTGAAGAAGTTCCTCAGATAAAACTTTGGGCTCTTAAACGGACTTTCGATATCATTATCTCACTGGCTGGTTTGCTGTTCCTTTTACCACTACTTACTATTATTGCCATCCTCATCAAATTAGAATCAAAAGGATCCATATTCTACATCTCAAAAAGAGCTGGTGCCGGATATCGCATTTTTGATTTTTATAAATTCAGGTCTATGCGCACAGGCGCTGATGCTGAGCTCAAAAAGATGGCGCACCTTAATCAATACGGTGAAAACAATACAAATGGTGTGTTCTTTAAGTTTAAAAATGATCCCCGGGTAACGAGAATCGGTGCGATTTTAAGAAACACAAGTCTTGATGAATTACCACAATTGATCAATGTATTAAAAGGTGACATGTCCCTTGTTGGCAATCGTCCTCTTCCTCTATATGAAGCTGAAAAACTGACTAAAGATCAAATCGCATGGAGGTTCCTGGCTCCTGCCGGAATCACAGGTCTCTGGCAGGTAACCAAACGTGGTAAAGAAGAAATGTCACCGGAAGAACGCATTGCGCTTGACATGGAGTATGCCATGAAGAATTCATTCTGGTTAGATATTAAAATTCTGTTAAGTACTATTCCTGCACTTCTTCAAAAGGAACAAGTATAATCCCGATGGCTACTTTCTCCTAATGATTGAACTCGTACTATTCTCCTTCTTTGCGGTAAATACTTTCTATGTTCTTGTTCTTTCTATAGGAGGTCACTTCTACAGAAGAAAGCAAGTCCCTGAATCAACCTCATTTAAAAAAATAGCTGTCTTCGTACCCTGTTACAAAGAAGACAAGATAATAGCCCATACCGCCAAACAACTGCTAACGCAAAATTATCCGAAGGCATACTTTGATGTTATTGTTCTTGCAGACTCGCTGAAGGCGGATACACTGGAGGAACTAAAAAAACTGGACATCACCCTGATTCCGATATTTCTTGAGAAAAGCATGAAGAGCCGCTCAATCAACTATGCGGTCAGTGTCTTGCCCCATGAATATGATATTGCCATTGTAGTAGATGCGGACAATATTCTTGCACCTGGATTTCTTCAGGATATAAACAACCTCAATCAGGCGGGAATAGATATCGTACAAACACAGCGTGTCGCTAAAAACTCGGGAACTTCGATGGCTGTGCTGGATGGAATCAGTGAAGCTATCAACAACCATCTTTTCCGGCAGGGCTCTAATGCATTAGGGCTTTCATCCGCACTCATCGGTTCAGGAATGGCGTTCCCGTATCACATTCTGAAAGAAGAACTTGCAAAAATTGATACGCCTGTAGAAGACAAAGCACTACAAATTGCATTGGTAGAAAAAGGCTATTACATCCATTACCGGAAAGGAACTCTGGTTTTCGATGAGAAAGTGGAATCACCTGAAGCCTATAAAAATCAACGCAGGCGGTGGATCGCAGGCCAATATCAAATGCTTGTTAAACATTTTTTCAATGGCATCAGGCTTCTGTTCAAAGGTAACATCAATTATTTTAACATAGCCGTTTGCCACAACCTTTTCCCATCCAGAATCAACAGTCTGATACTCTTGTTCATTCTTGCTCCTGTCTTAACATTTGTATTTTACGCATCACCCGTAATTTATATCCGATGGTGGGCTGTTTTGCTGCTGTATATTGCCGCTTTATTACTCGCTGTGCCGAGATCGTACTACAGCCGTAAAATGCTTCAGGCAATTTTTCTCATGCCTGCAATTGTTCTCAAAACCATTCAGGCTATTTTGCAATCAAAAAATGCCAACAAGCAGTTTATCCATACGGAGCATAACACTACCGATATAGACTCAAACCTTATTCATAAACCGTAATGATCTTCAAAGACAATCCACTCGTCTCCATTATCATCCTGAACTTTAATCAGCTGAAGGTTACGCTTGAGTTTATTGAGTCTACTAAAAAGCTTAGCTACAAAAACTATGAGATTATCCTGGTAGATAATGCTTCAAAAGAGAACCCTGCCGATATCATTAAATCACAATACCCACACGTAAAGCTGATCGTGAACGATGTTAATTTAGGCTTTACCGGAGGAAACAATGTTGGAATAAAGGTTGCAAAAGGCGATTACATTTTTGTTGTTAATAATGATACAGAAGTAACAGAAGACCTTCTTGAGCGATTACTTGAGCCTTTTTACACCGATAGCTCCATTGGCGTTACCAGTCCAAAAATCAGGTATTTCCATCACCCGAACATTATTCAGTATGCCGGCTTTACGGAAATCACCCCGGTAACTGGTCGCAATAAATCCATCGGGGATAAAGAAGAGGACATGGGTCAGCATGATGTTGCGGGCTACACAGCCTATGCACATGGTGCTGCCATGTTGCTGAAAAGAGAGGTCATTGAGAAAGCCGGAATGCTGGCCGATATTTTCTTCATCTACTATGAAGAACTGGACTGGTCAGCGCGTATAAGACGCGCTGGTTACAATATCTATTATCAACCCAAAGCCCTGATCTATCACAAAGAATCCATTACGATGGGGAAAGAAAGTGCTATCAAGGCATACTATCATAACCGGAACAGGGTATTGTTTATGAGAAGAAACAGTACACCCTTTCAGTTTTCACTTTTTCTGGTATTCTTTACTTTAGCCGTTGTTCCTAAAACCATTGTTAAATATGTTTTTCGTAAACAGTTTACCCATTTGAAAAACCTGTTTCGGGGCATCGCCTGGAACTTAAAATACAGCAACTCTTAAATCCTTTTCAATGAGCAAGATCAATTCGTTAGTTACCGGAGGAGCCGGTTTTATTGGTTCACATGTTGTTAAACATTGCCTCGCTATGGGTCATCAGGTTATTGTACTGGATGATCTGAGTGGTGGCTTCGAAGACCATATCCCTGCCGGAGCAACCTTTGTTAAAGGGTCTGTTACTGACCACGTACTTGTATCCGAGCTTTTCGCAAAATATAAGTTTGATTATGTATATCATCTTGCAGCATACGCTGCAGAAGGTCTCTCTCATTTTATCCGGAGATTCAACTACAACAATAACCTGATCGGAAGTGTTAATCTGATCAATGAAGCCGTAAAACATGAGTGCAAATGTTTTGTGTTTACTTCTTCTATCGCGGTATACGGTCCCGGTCAGTTACCCATGACGGAAGAGATGACACCGATTCCGGAAGATCCCTATGGTGTATCTAAATATGCTGTGGAACTGGATCTCAAGGCTGCACACGAAATGTTTGGCCTTAACTATGTGATCTTCCGTCCTCACAATGTTTATGGTGAAAACCAGAACATCGGTGATCGCTACCGGAACGTCATTGGGATTTTCATGAATCAGATCATGCAGAATAAACCGATGACCATTTTTGGTGATGGTACACAAACACGTGCTTTTAGTTATATCGATGATGTAGCTATTCCAATCGCCAAGTCGGTTACCTTGAAGGAAGCTTATAACGAAGTGTTTAATATCGGTGCAGATAAACCCTACACCATTAACGAGCTTGTAGGCGTTGTGTGTAAACATCTGAATGCATCACCTAATGTACAATACTTACGTGCCCGCAAGGAAGTTATGCATGCATACTCCGATCATGCAAAAGCACATCGCGTGTTTGGCAGCTCGGGCGCAGTAAGCCTCGATGAAGGTATCCAGAAAATGGCTGCCTGGGCAAAAGTTGTTGGAGCCCGTAAAGGGCAGGAGTTTTCGAATATAGAAATCAAGAAAAACATGCCAGAGGGGTGGTAAAACCCCTCTAAATTCTCGAAAAACTGCATTTTCGGGCGATGGCTGGTGACTTTAGTGGCTCAATCAGGATTTATTTTCGTATTTTTAAAACCCTCAACCCTGTGAAAAAGCCTTTCTCCATAAAATCCATTGCTATTACGGCAATCCTGCTGACCATGACGTATGTTCATGCCGTTGGCCAGCAAGTTCCAAAAGTCAGCGTACGCGGCCGGGGATATCTGGAATGTCTTCCTCCTGACTATGCCACTTCCGGTTCCAAGCTGTACCCCTGTATCATCTTCCTTCATGGCTCAGGTGAGCGGGGTAATGGTACAACAGAAATAAACAAAGTCACCGCCTGGGGTACTCCAAAGTTCATAAAGAACGGTGCCAAGATGTGCTTTACGGTTAATGGCGTGGAAGAATGTTTTATCGTTCTGTCACCGCAGCAAACCACAAATCGTTTCGGATGGGGTGTAGATGTTATTCCCTATGTGAAAGATATGCTGGCGGCCTATCGCATTGATCCAGACCGTCTGTACATCACCGGACTGAGTATGGGAGGTGATGGTTCCTGGGACACTTCCTATGATGCAGCCAATACACCCAATCTATACGCTGCGCTTGCGCCCGTGTCCTGTAAGGGTGACTATAATGGTGCAAAAGTAACCGCTTCAAAAAAAATTGCCGTATGGGCTTTTCACGGTGATGCTGATACTACGGTACCCGTTTCTAACGGACAAAGGCCTGTAAACGGAATGTTATCCGTTGGCGCAAATCCAGCTCCGATCTTTACGCTTGTGGCCGGAGGAAATCACGGAGGCAGCACCTGGGATAAAGTCTATTCCCCAACACACACCTACTATAATCCGAACATGTACGAATGGTTCCTGACCAAAAAACGTGCACCAACTACTCCTACTCCTCCAACTGTGAATGCAGGGGTTGACAAGACTATCGTTCTGCCAACAACTTCTGTTTCTGTAACCGGAACCGCATCTGACCCTGATGGTACTATAGCTTCTACTGTATGGGCCCAGGTAAGTGGTCCGGGTACAGCTACCATTGCCACGCCAGCCGGATTAACTACCAATCTTACAGCGCTTGTAGCCGGTACTTATACATTCAGTCTGACCGCAACCGATAACACCGGTATGTCCTCTACCGATGTGATGACTGTTCAGGTTAACCTTGCACCACCTCCGGTCCCTCCGGTAGCAAACGCAGGTGCTGACAAATCTATAACCGAACCAACAAGCTCGGTGGTTTTCAATGGATCCGGTACCGACAGTGATGGAACAATAAGCAGTTATGGCTGGACCCAAACCAGCGGACCTAACACGGCCACCCTATCCGGTGCAGCAACCAATACCCTTACTGCAAGTGGCCTTATTGTGGGCTCATACACATTTACCCTCACGGTAACCGATAATACGGCATTAACCGGATCGGATCAGGTTATTGTCACCGTACTTGCAGCCCCACCAAATGCGCCACCGAGTGCCAATGCAGGAGCTGACAGAAGCATTACATTACCCACCAGCTCCGTTGGGTTAACCGGTTCAGGAACCGATTCAGACGGGACTATTTCAACCTATAGCTGGGCACAGTCGAGTGGACCTTCCACGGCAGTTTTCACACCCAATAACGCTGCCGCAACAACTGTCTCAACTTTACAGGAAGGCGTTTATGTATTTGCACTTACCGTTACGGATAACCGGGGGGCCACAGGCATTGATCAGGTGATTGTTACTGTCCTTCCCGTTCCTCCCAACACTCCTCCGTTGGCAAACGCAGGCACGGATATAACCATTACCCTTCCCACAAACACAACCTCACTGGCAGGTTCGGGCTCAGATGCCGATGGTACGATCTCGACTTACGCCTGGGTACAAACCAGTGGACCTAACACCGCTACAATAGCATCACCCTCTACCGGTCCATCGGGTCTTTCCAATCTTATTGAAGGTAATTATGTTTTTACGCTGACGGTAACGGATAACCGAGGCGCGACAGGTTCAGACCAGGTAGTGGTTAAAGTATTACCTGTTCCTCCCAATCAACCGCCTTCAGCCAATGCAGGAGCTGACAAGAATATAACATTACCAACCAACACCGTATCGGTTACCGGTATAGGAACAGACACGGATGGAACAATAAGCACGTATGCATGGGTTCAGCAAAGCGGACCGACCGCATCAACGATCGTTTCTCCTAATGCAGCTACCACACAGATCAACAACCTGGCAGAAGGCGTTTATACCTTTGGACTTACCGTTACTGACAATAGAGGCGCTACCGGATCTGACCTGGTGACCATCACCGTTTTTCCGGCCGCCAACATTCCTCCTGCTGCCAATGCCGGAGCTAATCAAAGCATTACTCTTCCGATCAATTCTGTTTCACTCACCGGAGTCGGAACGGACAGTGACGGAACAATTTCCGGTTACTTATGGGAGCAGGTAAGCGGACCTGCGGTAGCCACTTTTTCAAATGCAACAGCTGCCAATACGGCTGCCAATAATCTGACCGTCAACGGCATTTATATTTTCTCATTAACGGTGACCGATGATGACGGAGCCAAGACATCTGATCAGGTGCAGATTACCGTATTACCTGAGCCGCCCAACCAGCCTCCGGTGGCCCTTGCCGGTAATGACGTAACACTTGTCCTTCCCGATAATTCAACCAATCTCAATGGATCAGGTACCGACTCCGATGGAACAATCACAGATTATCAATGGAATTTCATCAGTGGACCGGCAACGGGTACTACCGGCCCAACCGATCAGGCTTCGCTTAGTCTCTCGGGACTGGTAGAAGGTATTTATTCATTTCAGCTAACCGTAACCGATAATCGCGGAGCTACCGCTACCGATGAAGTAAAGGTATTTGTAAATGCACAGAACCAGCCGCCTGTTGCCAATGCCGGAGCAGACAAAGCTATCACCCTCCCGACAAATTCTGTTGCCCTCGTTGGAAGTGGTACAGATTCTGACGGCTCGATTAACTCGTATGCCTGGCAGCAGGTAAGCGGACCTAACACCGCCACCTTTAACAATCCGTTGATTGCTTCAGTGACTGTTTCAGGACTGATCCAGGGAATTTATGTATTCAGTTTACGGGTAACCGATGATGATGGAGATACCGATACCGATCAGGTAACGGTTACGGTTAACCCGGCTCCTCCCAATGTTCCCCCGGTGGCCAATGTAGGACCAGACCAGGAGATAACCTTACCGGTTAACTCCGTATCGGTAACCGGATCAGGAACAGACAGTGATGGAACGGTTTCGTCATATGCCTGGACCCAGGTGAGCGGACCCAATACAGCTTCCATCACCCCGGCCAATCAACCTGGTGTTACCTTTGGTAATCTGATTGCCGGATCATATGTATTCAGACTTACCGTAACCGATAATCTCGGATCGAAAGGTCAGAAAGACATCAATGTTAAAGTAAATCCTCAACCCGTTAACATTCCTCCTGTTGCCAATGCGGGAGCAGATAAGCAAATCACGCTTCCGATCAGTACGGTTGCCCTGACCGGATCAGGAACGGATACAGACGGAACCATAGCATCGTATGCATGGCAACAGATAAGCGGCCCCGTTCCGGCAACATTTTCAGCACCTGCAGCGGCTTCAACCAACGCCTCAGATCTGGCTGAAGGTATTTATGTTTTTCGCCTCGTGGTGACAGATGACAAAGGTGTTTCTTCCTTTGATGAAGTGCTCGTAACCGTCAAACCTATCCCCTATAACCTTCCTCCCATTGCTAATGCCGGTGGAAATAAAATATTAACACTGCCCGTTTCATCAACCACATTAAATGGCGGAGGTTCTGATGCTGATGGTACCATTGCCGATTACGCATGGATCCAGATCAGCGGACCCGGCACAGCGACAACGTCCGATTTAACACAGGCTGTTCTTAATGTCTCTGGTTTAATCGAAGGCATTTACCTTTTCCGGTTAACGGTGACAGACAACCAGGGATCAACCGGCTTTGATGAAATCAATATCCGTGTTCAGCCCGTACCCGCGAACCAACCTCCTACTGCGGATGCGGGTGTCAATAAAGTAATAACACTTCCAACCAATTCAACTTCGTTTACCGGAGGCGGAACTGATCCGGATGGTACAATCAATAGTCATGCGTGGGTTCAGATGAGTGGCCCTTCCACCGCTGCGTTAGTCGATCAGGCTACGTCATCGCTTACCGCCAATGCACTTCAGGAAGGAACGTATGTTTTCAGACTGACGGTAACGGACAATGCAGGAGCGCAGGGTTTTGATGAAGTGAACGTCCGTGTTAATCCGGAGCCGCCAAACTCTCCTCCAACCGTTTCAGCAGGCAGCGACATCACATTAACACTACCCACGAATTCAACACCTGTCAATGGTACTGCATCGGATCCGGATGGAACTATATCAACCACCACCTGGACACAGGTTTCAGGACCATCGACTGCTGCGCTTGCCGGACAAGCCACCACAGCACTCACGGTAAGCGGCCTCATTCAGGGTTCGTATAAATTCAGACTGACGGTAACGGATAATGACGGTGCCAGTATTTTTGATGAAGTTATCGTTGTTGTAAATCCAGCACCTCCGAATAATCCACCCGTTGCCGATGCCGGTGCCGATAAAGAAATCATTGTTGTTCCTCCCGGAAGCACAACCCTTACCGCTACGGCAAGCGATAGTGACGGCACCATCAGCTCAACACTTTGGGAACAGGTATCCGGTCCAAACACAGCTGTACTCACCGATGAAAATACATTAACCGTTACCCTGACCAACCTGCAGCCCGGAACCTATGTATTCCGGTTCACCACGACAGACAACAACACATCCACCGACTTTGATGAAGTGACACTCACTGTACTTGAGAATCAGCTACCAACTGCTTTTGGCGGAGATGATCCACACCAGGTATTCTTACCTGCCTCCAGTACCCAACTGATTGGTGGTGGGTCTGATCCGGATGGAACTATCGAAGATTACACCTGGTCGTTTGTTTCCGGACCTACAACCCTGACCGTACCTGCAAACCAGCAGAATGTAACCATCAGCGGGCTTGTAGCCGGACAATACGTTCTGAATCTTACGGTAACAGACAACTTTGGAGAAACGGGATCAGAACAAATAACCGTTGATGTCAGCTCTTCCAACACACCTCCTGTTGCTGATGCCGGCACGGATATCAACATAACGCTGCCAACCACTGAAGTTTCGTTCGAGGGATCAGGTACAGACGCTGAAGGTCCCATCGCTTCCTACTTATGGGAACAAGTATCCGGCCCTGCAGCTACACTTGCCGATGAAACATTCCCGCAGGCAACCGCCAGCAATCTGGCAGAAGGTGTTTACGTCTTTTCTTTGACCGTAACCGATAACGGTGGCGAATCGGATACGGATGAAGTAACCGTTACGGTTGGACCCGCAGCGGGTAATGTGAACCCCGTGGCAAACGCTGGTAACGATATCACCATTACGTTACCCGAAACTATTGCCACACTGCAGGGATCAGCGACCGATGACGATGGCACCATTGAATCGTATGCGTGGACCCAGGTTTCAGGTCCGCCAGCCACATTCATGGATGCTTCTGTGGCCGAACCCACGGTAACTCAATTAAGTGTTGAAGGATCATATGTTTTTACCCTGACGGTAACCGATAATTCAGGAGGCACGGATACCGATGATGTAACCGTAACCGTATTACCTGAAGTAGTGACCGATGCTGTATTTCCTAAAGTATTTTCTCCCAATGGTGATGAAAATAACGATACATGGACCTGGGCAAACCTGGATGAATATGAGGGATGCCAGCTTACCATATACACTCGTTTTGGAAAGAAAGTATTTGAAATGGTTTCGTATGATAACAGCTGGGATGGTACCGACAACGGAAAACCACTGGAAGCAGAAGCGTATTACTACATTATTAAATGCAGCAGCGGTGGAGAGACCACAGGTGGTGTCCGA
>DASXWH010000032.1:0-39438 GCA_036503775.1 Ohtaekwangia sp. | reverse complement strand
GATTTCCAATTTGGAATCTGAAACCTGGAATCTGGAATCAACCAAGCCACTGAACTAACAGTATAGCACCCGCTCCCAACACCATCGCAAAGATGTAGTAACCAATCGTACCTGGTTGAAGAAAGCGTGCTGCTTTGCTGCTGAGTACTACCGATTCACCAACACCGTTGACGATCTTGTCGATACCTAATTTTTCAATCACGGTATCGAAGATTCCCGAGAGCCAGTACAGCGGTTTCACAATGATCGCGTTGTACAGCTCATCGATATAGTATTTGTGGTATAAAGTCTTGTGTAATCCGGAGATCTGTCCTTCGGCAGCAGGCACCTGATTCTTGCTCACGTACATCACGTAAGCGATGATGATCATCACGATGGTGAATGCCACTACCGTGCCCATAAGAAGGTACTCGGTGGCATGACTCAGGTGGTGTGCATGAATGTGTGGTGCAGAAGCAGCGAATACCGGAGCTAAATAGTTGTTCAGCCAGTGTGATCCTTCACCTCCGAATACTTCCGGGAAGCCCATGAATCCACCCACTACCGAAAGTACAGCGAGTACGATCAACGGGATGGTCATGCTCTTCGGTGATTCATGAATGTGGCTCATAGCATGTTCGCTCGCTCTTTCTTTTCCGAAGAAGGTAAGGAAGAACAGGCGGAACATATAGAAGGCTGTCATGAGTGATGCGATCACAGCAACAGCCCATACGATGATGTTTGTACCAAATGCTCCGGCCAGAATTTCATCTTTCGAGAAGAAACCTGCGAAGGGAGGAATACCAGCAATGGCTACCACACCAATCAGGAACGTAGCATAGGTGATCGGTAAATATTTTTTCAGTCCACCCATGCTCCGGATGTCCTGCTCACCGCTCAAAGCATGAATCACACTACCGGCACCCAGGAACAACAACGCTTTGAAGAACGCGTGTGTCGCCATGTGGAAAATACCGCTGGTGAATGCTCCCAGGCCCAATGCGAGGAACATTAACCCTAATTGACTTACTGTAGAGTAAGCGAGTACTTTCTTGATATCGTTTTGTGTAAGCGCAATGGTGGCTGCGAAAAGAGCAGTCGCCAAACCAATGATCATCACAAACTCCAATGTGGCTGGAGAAAGTGCATAGAGTAAATTGTTACGGGCGATCATGTACACACCGGCAGTCACCATGGTAGCTGCGTGAATGAGGGCAGAGACAGGCGTTGGACCCGCCATCGCATCAGGGAGCCAGGTGTATAATGGAATCTGAGCACTCTTACCCATCGCACCAATGAAAAGAAGGATCGTGATGAAAGTAAGAATACCTGAATCGATCGATGTTGCTTTTGAAAATACTTCGAGGTATTGGATACTTCCCGCATTCATGAAGATAAGGATCACACCGAGTAACATGCCCAGGTCACCAATACGGTTCATGATAAAGGCTTTATTTGCAGCTTTATTGTATTCAGTGTTTTTGAACCAGAAACCAATCAACAGGAATGAACAGAGACCTACACCTTCCCAGCCGATGAACATCACCAGGTAGTTCGCACCCATTACCAGCAACAGCATGAAGAACACGAACAGGTTGAGGTAGGAGAAGAATCGGTTGAAGCCTTCATCATGGTGCATGTATCCCACAGAATACAAATGGATCAGGAATCCGACACCGGTGATAATCAGTAAGAATATCGAAGATAATGGATCGATCAGAAAGCTGATCGAAGACGTAAAGCTGCCCGCTTTGATCCAGTCGAAGAGCACTACCGTGATGGTACGCTCATCAGCCGGAAGCTGCTGCAGGAAAATGAATAAGTATACGGAAGTGATGAAGGAGAGCAATACAGCCCCACAGGCGATCCATGACGTTACTCCCTGGGTGAATTTGTCACGTGCCAGTGCTACCAGCAGGAAGCCTACCAGCGGAAAAAATGGAACGAGACTAACGAGTAAATCTATACTTACCATTTTAAGCGATTCAGAATGTTAATGTCAGTTGATTTCGTATTGCGATACATGAGTATCAGGATGGCGAGACCTACGGCAACCTCCGCAGCGGCTACAGCCATGATGAAGAATACAAATACCTGTCCGGCACCGTCATTCAGGTATGTAGAGAACGCAACCATTAATAAGTTCACCGCATTCAGCATAAGTTCGATGCACATGAAGATGATGATGGCATTACGTCTGTAGAGAACGCCCAGCACACCGATAGAAAACAGCGCTGCTGCTAACCAGATGTAGTAGTCGATAGGTATAGATAAAGGTGTCGTCATTTCTTAAATCAGTTAATCCAGCGGTTCTACTTTTTCACCTTTGTGACGCGGCTTGCCGATCATCACAGCACCAACCATGGCCGCAAGCAACAATAAAGACGTTATTTCAAAAGGAAGCAGAAATTCAGTGAACATGGTCTGGCCAAGGCTCTTCACGTAACCGATGCCTTGAGTGGTGGTATCTTTGGCTGCAATCACTTCGGTTCCTTTCAGCGACCCAACCAGTAAGATCATTAATAATCCGGCACAGATTGTAGCGGCAATTTTCAGGAATGTGCTCTTATGTGGCTCGGACTCACGGTTGAGGTTGAGCAGCATGATCACATACAGGAACAATACCATGATGGCTCCGGCATATACGATCACGTGTACTACCGCCAGGAACTGTGCATCGAGTAGTACATAATGTCCTGCGATGCAGAAGAACGTGATGATCAGGTAGAGTACACTGTAAACCGGGTTCTTCGACAGCACAACCATAAGCGCTGACAACACGGCCAGGAAGGAGAGAAAATAGAAAATGTTAAGCGTCACGTCCGGGTAAAGATTATTTATTATGAGTAAGTCGTTTTAGCATTTTGAAAGCCCGCACTGCTGGTGTTTGTCTCTTGCTCACATCAATACGTTCGTCAACTTTTTCTACCAGCTTATCTTTTCCGAAAATAAATTCATCGCGTGAGTAGTTGGTGGGCATAATGCGGTCTGTCAGGAAGATCGCTTCCTTCGGACAAGCTTCTTCGCACAAGCCACAGAAGATGCAACGCAGCATGTTGATTTCATAAGTCGTTGCGTACTTCTCTTCCCGATACAGATTTTCTTCACCCTTCTTGCGTTCGCCTGATGTCATGGTGATGGCTTCCGCTGGACAAGCCACGGCACAAAGACCACAGGCTGTACAACGTTCAGCACCTTTGTCATCACGTTTCAATACATGTTGTCCGCGCCACACGGCACTTACCTCACGCACTTTTTCAGGATAGCGCACGGTAGCAGCCTTCTTGAAAAGGTGTTTGAAAGTAATGACAATGCCACCAAGGATGGCAGGGAGATACATTTTCTCCCAGAGCGTCATTTCCTTTTTTACAACAAGCTTTGATCTATTGGTCAGCATCGTTATCTGTCAGTTCGTTAACCGTTAATCGTCAATCGTTATTCGTTAATCGGGAGTGTGAGCATGTGTGTGTTTACCGAGTCATTGTCTTTCGCACCCACACTCGCGGCCCATGCCCACGAATAACGGATAACGATTAACGTTTTATTTATCTCCGAATAAAATCATAATCAGTCCGGTGATTCCGATGTTAGCCACGGCCAACGGAATCAAAATCTTCCATCCTAAATTCATCAGCTGATCATAGCGGAAGCGCGGGATGGTCCAGCGGATCCACATGAAGAAGAAGATGAAGAAACATACTTTTCCGAACAGGGCTACTGTTCCGAGAATAGAAATTGTATTCTGATCTAATCCCAGGTCGTTCATGAACGGGAAGTTGTATCCTCCAAAGTAAAGAGTTGCAATCACCGCAGAGGATACGAACATGTTGATGTATTCCGCGAACAGGTAGAAACCGAGTTTCATACTGCTGTATTCGGTGTGATAGCCACCTACCAGTTCAGTTTCACATTCGGGTAAGTCAAATGGCGTACGGTTGGTTTCCGCAAATGCGCAAACGAGGAAGATCAAAAATCCCAGCGGCTGATACACGATGTTCCAGAAATTCCAGTCGCCACCTGTACCACCGGCCTGCATTACGCTGATCTCGCTTAAGCTTAATGTGCCGGTCATGATGATCAGCGCGATGATGGAAAGTCCCATCGCGATTTCGTAGCTGATCATCTGAGCCGAAGCACGAATGGCTCCGAGCAAAGAGAACTTGTTGTTCGAAGCCCAGCCACCGATCATGATACCATATACTCCAATAGATACTACTCCGAATACATATAGAATACCAATGTTAAGATCTGCGATCTGTAAGCTGTAAGTTTCTTCACCGATGGTGATTGAACTTCCCCAGGGAATAACGACACCGGCCATCAAGGCAGTCATCATGGCGATGCAGGGACCCATCACAAATAAGAACTTATTCGATACTACAGGAATGATCTCTTCCTTCATGATGAATTTTAATCCATCGGCCAGTGGCTGAAGAATTCCGAATGGTCCTGCACGATCAGGACCTACCCGATCCTGAAGGAATGCAGCCACTTTACGTTCTGCGTATGTGGAGTAAGCAGCCACGAGCAACGTGACGGTAAATACCACCACCACAAGAATGAGTTTGAATGTAAAGAAAGCCGTCATCATGCCTGTGACTCGTTATGTTCCGGTAATTGTTTTCCTTTCTGGAATACGATCTGACGGTCGATTTCCAGCTTCAGTTTCTGTAAGTCTATTTTCTCGTAGTGATTCTGAGAGATCACGGAGTTGCGTTCAATGTGACGAGGTCCTTCAATGGTCCAGTCGTTCATGTTCTTGTGATCATAGCGGCATTCGTTACAGATGAATTCTTTTACTTCACTGTACTGATCTTTACGTGCCGATACACGCAATACTTCTTCGCCTTTCGTCCAGAGCACTACTTTACCGGAGCACTTCGGACAATCACGGTGTGCATCCAACGGTTTGGTAAACCACACACGGCTCTTGAAACGGAAGGTATTATCCGTCAACGCTCCCACCGGGCATACATCGATCATGTTTCCGGAGAAGTCGTTGTCAACTGCTTTTTCAATGTAGGTGCTGATCTCAGAAGCATCACCACGATTCAATACACCGTGGCAACGCTGAGGGGTAAGCTGATCAGCTACGAATGTACAGCGGTAGCAAAGGATGCAACGCGTCATGTGTAACTTGATCTTATCACCAATGTCGATCTTCTCGAATGTTCTGCGTTCTTCTTCGTAGCGCGTAGCAGCAGCTCCGTGTTCGTACGCCAGGTTCTGAAGATCACACTCACCAGCCTGATCACAGATCGGGCAATCTAGTGGGTGATTGATCAGAAGGAATTCAACAACACCTTTACGTGCTTCAAGTACTTCAGGCGAAGTAATATTTTGAACCACCATGCCATCCATCACCGGAGTGCGGCATGAAGCTACGAGCTTCGGCATTGGGCGTGGATCTTTTGCTGAGCCTTGTGATACTTTCACTAAGCACACACGACACTTTCCACCTGTTTCCTTCAACGATGAGTAATAACACATCGCAGGAGGAACTACATCGCCACCAATTTGTCGTGCGGCATTTAATATGGTTGTTCCATCGGGAACTTCGATCTCTATACCGTCTATGGTTACTTTAGCCATCTTTCGATTATCGATTTAAGCGGTAACTAAATTCTTTTCTGATCTGAAAGGTTCGATCTCGAAGTGTTTCGGGTTCACCACCTTTTCAGGATACTTCACGTGATATTCAAATTCTTCTCTGAAGTGACGGATCGCACTGGCAACCGGCCATGCAGCAGCATCACCCAAAGGACAAATTGTATTTCCTTCAATCTTCTTCGCTACGTCCACCAACAGATCAATATCTTCCATGTGACCGTGACCGTGTTCAATGCGGTGGAGAACTTTCTCCATCCAGCCTGTACCTTCACGACAAGGACTGCACTGTCCGCACGACTCGTGATGATAGAAGCGCTCGAATGTCCAGAGGTTACGAACCACACAAGCCGTTTCATCCATCACGATGAACCCACCGGAACCGAGCATAGTACCTGTTGCAAAACCACCGTCAGCTAACGATTCGTATGTCATCAGACGTGTTTCACCTTTGGCTGTCTTCAGCATTAGTTCTGCAGGAAGGATCGGAACTGAAGATCCGCCTGGAACACAGGCTTTGAATTTTCTTCCTTTCCAGATACCACCACAGTATTCGTCAGAATAAATGAATTCTTCTACCGGAACGCCCAGTTCAATTTCATAAACACCCGGCTTGTTGATGTGACCACCGGCAGAGATCAGTTTAGTACCGGTGCTTTTTCCGATACCGATCTTGGCATATTCGTCACCACCATTGTTCACGATGGGAACTACGGTTGCAATGGTTTCTACATTGTTCACCACTGTAGGGCAACCATACAAACCAGCCACAGCAGGGAAGGGAGGCTTCAATCTGGGATTGCCGCGTTTACCTTCCAATGATTCGAGCAATGCAGTTTCTTCACCGCAGATATAAGCACCACCACCGGGTTGAACATAGAGTTCAAGGGAGTAGTCTGTTCCTAAAATATTTTTTCCGAGGAAGCCTTTCGCTTTCGCTTCTTCAATAGCACGTTCAAGAATAGCGATGATGTACATGTACTCACCGCGTACGTAGATGTAAGAAGTCTTTGCACCCAAGGCGTAGCTGGAAGTGATCATCCCTTCGATCAGAAGGTGTGGGATCTTCTCCATGAGGTAGCGGTCCTTGAAAGTACCGGGCTCACTCTCATCGGCATTGCATACTAAGTATCTTGGCTTGTCTGTTTTACGATCGAGGAAGCTCCACTTCATGCCGGCAGGGAAACCTGCACCACCGCGGCCACGCAATCCCGACTTCTTCACTTCTTCGGTTACTTCATCGGGCGTCATCTTCTTCAATGCTTTCTCCACCGATGCATAGCCGCCTTGTGTACGGTATACATCAAAGGTGTTGATTCCCGGAACGTTTATGTGCTCTAATAATAATTTTCTTCCCATCGCAGATCAGATTTCTTGTCGGTTTGATTTCAGGTAACTGCTGCGCTTATCGGAAGCACGCAGTTTATCCAGCATCGTATCTACTTTATCGTTAGTCAAATCTTCGTAATAGTCGGCACCACATTGCAGCATTGGTGCTGTGCCGCATGAACCGAGGCACTCAACTGTCTTCAAGGTGAACATGCCATCGGCCGTAGTTTCTCCGTCCTTGATGCCGAGTTTCTTTTCGATATGCTCAACAATGTCATCGGCACCGCGGAGCCAGCATGGGCCGGTACGGCAAACTTCAATGAGGCACTTGCCTACAGGCTTCATGTTGTACATGGTGTAGAACGTAGCTACTTCATATACTTCAATCGGCTTGATGTTCAACAGAGAAGCTACATAGTTCATCGTGTCTTCACTCAGCCATCCGTCAAATTCAGTTTGCGCCAAGTGTAGTAAAGGCAGAAGTGCAGACTTCTGTTTTCCTTCCGGGTAGCGGCTGATGATTCGGTTCGCTAATGCAAGACTCTCTTCTGAGAATTTTATTTCGGTCATGTCGATTGTGTGTACGTTTTACGTTAATCGTTATCCGTTAATCGTGTGTGTGGGACCTGTGTGTGTTGTTCCGTTAAATGGGTTGTTATTTGCTGCCGCACCCTGAGCCCATGCCCACGATTAACGGATAACGATTAACGAAATCAAGCGTCAAGCTCACCTGCAATCACGTTCATGCTACTCATCGTCAGAATCGCATCTGACAACATGGAGCCTTTGATGATCTCGGGATAAGCCTGATAGTATATAAAGCACGGTCTTCTAAAATGCAATCGGAATGGAGTACGGCCGCCATCACTGATGAGGTAGAAACCCAGCTCACCGTTGCCGCCTTCAACACAGTGGTATACTTCACCTTTCGGTACATCGGTCTCGCCCATCACAATCTTGAAGTGATAGATGAGTGCCTCCATGTTGTTATACACTTCCTCCTTTGGAGGTAGATAGAATTCAGGAACCTCAGCATGGTAAGGACCTTCAGGAAGATTTTTGATCGCCTGTTTAATGATGCTGAGACTCTGCCACATTTCTTCCTGGCGTACCATGAAGCGATCGTATACATCGCCATTGGTTCCTACCGGGATGACAAAATCAAAGTCTTCGTACGAAGAATAAGGTTTTGCTACACGAACGTCATAGTCAACACCCGCTGCGCGAAGGTTGGGGCCGGTGAAACTGTAGTTGAGCGCACGTTCTGCATTTATGCCACCTGCACCGATGGTACGGTCCATGAAGATCCGGTTACGGTTCAGCAGGTTTTCAAATTCTTTTAATACTTTGGGAAACTCCTCCAGGAACTTGTTGATCTTATCCCATGCCTTCTGCGAGAAGTCACGTTCGAAACCACCGATGCGTCCCACGTTGGTGGTGAGGCGTGCTCCGCAGATCTCTTCATAGATCTCATACACAAGTTCGCGTTGCTGGAACAGATAAACGAAACCAGTAAGGGCCCCTGTATCTACACCAATTACGGCATTACACACCAGGTGATCAGTGATACGTGCAAGCTCCATGATAATCACGCGGAGGTATTGTACACGTTTCGGGATTTCAACACCGAGTAATTTCTCTACCGTCATGTGCCAGCCGATGTTGTTGATCGGAGCTGAACAATAATTCATGCGGTCAGTGATCGGTGTGATCTGGTTGTATGGTCTGCGCTCTGCGAGTTTTTCGAAAGCGCGGTGAATGTATCCGATAGTAGGTTCAGACGAGATGATGATCTCACCATCCATCTTCAGCACGTTCTGGAAGATACCGTGTGTAGCGGGGTGAGTAGGGCCGAGGTTCAACGTTACATAACGTTTCTCTTCAAGGCTTGTCTGGTCGGTCACTGTTTGTTCTGCCATATTCTTATCGTCCAAACATTTTATCACTCTTGTCTTCGCGGGTCTGATCTTCCAGCGGATATTCTTTACGCAGCGGGAAGATGATCATATCTTCCACGTTGAGGATCCTCCGCAGATCAGGGTGTCCTTCGAAGTTCACTCCGAAGAAATCATACGTTTCGCGCTCCATCCAGTTGGCACCTGCAAATACGGTGGTGATGGTTTTAATCGTAGGGTTCTCAATCGGTAAATATACCTTCAAACGCAGACGCTGATTGCTTACCAGATTATGAAGCTGATAAACAATGGCAATCTGATTGAGGTCCGGGTAATGTACTGCGAAAAGCGTTGTCAGAAACTGAAACTTCGTTTCGGGATGATGGTAGAGATACTGAATGATATCAGCGATGTTTTCTTTCTTCAGGGTAAGGGTCAGAAATTCCTGAATGGTTTCGACCTTCTCTACCTGGTCATCATACCGTTCTTTGAGAATTGCTACGAGTCTTTCTTGTTCCGTTACTTCCATGAAGTGTGATTATTCGATTCCGTATTTATTCAGCATGGCCTTGTATTCCGCTGAGTCTCTTCTGCGAAGGGATTCCGTTTCTACGAGGTGCTGGATTTTCATAACACCATCAATGATCTGCTCGGGGCGCGGAGGGCAGCCGGGAACATACACATCTACCGGTATGATTCTGTCAATGCCTTGTAATACACTGTAAGTATCGAAGATACCTCCGCTGGAAGCGCATGCGCCTACAGAAAGTACCCAGCGTGGCTCGGCCATCTGCTCATAAACCTGGCGCAGGATCGGTCCCATTTTCTTGGCGATGGTACCCATCACCATCAGCAGGTCGGCCTGGCGGGGAGAGAAGCTCAAACGCTCTGATCCGAAGCGGGCCAGGTCGTAGTGGGCACCCATGGTGGCCATGAACTCGATACCGCAGCATGAGGTGGCAAAAGGTAAAGGCCAGATGGAGTTTTTGCGGGCTAATCCTACCACCTTATCCAGGCTGGTAGCAAAGAACCCGGCACCTTCATAGCCTTCCGGCTTTTCGGCCATCGTGTAGGTCTTGATATTACTTGTGGATGTCTCCATGTGTGAATTTGATTTTTACTCTTCCCATTTCAATGCGCCCTTTTTGATGAGGTAAAAGAACCCCACTAACAGCAGCGCGATGAAGGTTATCATCTCAATAAAACCCGTCACTCCCAGTTCTTTGAAATTCACAGCCCAGGGATACATGAATATAACTTCTACATCGAAAAGGACGAAGAGAATAGCGATGAGGAAGTATTTAATATTAAAAGGAATCCGGGCGTTTCCCTGCGATTCGATGCCGCATTCAAAGGCGTCCAGCTTGGTTTTGGTTTTACGTTTCGGACCCAGTGCGTGAGTCACGATCATGGTGGTGGCTACAAATCCCAGGGCCACAACAAACATGATGGCGATCGGGAGATATTCAACGTATGCCGGACTTTCCATAAGCTAGTTTAAGTGCCGCAAATTTCAATGTTTTATCCCTAAACTCTATTAAGGAGGAGGGGAAATTTGAAACATTTTTGGCGTTTGTAAGCACCCTCACAACGCTAAACAACATAGACTCGGGATCGTTCCGTAAAGTGCGTTGAGATTGCTATCTATTTAGATTGATTCTTACTTCGATCTTACTCCCAATCGATTGTGTATTCGTTAATCGTTATCCATGGTTAACACGATAATGGATAACGATTAACGAATAAGAAGATTAGAATGTGATTAAAGAAATAAAGGTCGTGAAGACCTAAGGGCACACCTAATTGGCCTGCCGGGTAGCCAGTACCATTTTGATTTTATTCTTGGCGCCTATCTCCAGCACAGCTGTCAAGTCCTGAACGGTGAGTGACTCTTCTAAACGAAGCACTACAGTAGGTTCAGGTATGCCCGCGAGCTCGTTCTTAATGCTTTCTTCGAGCTTGGCAAAAGGTACGGGGCGTTTATTGATATAGTAGGCCTTGTCCTTGGTTACGGTCAGTGTTATGGGCTGCTTGTTCAGGGTCTGATTGGCCTGTGATTTTGGCAGCAATATCTTAATAACATTGGGGTTGGTAACGGTGGATATGATCAGGAAAAAGAGCAGCAGGAAAAACATGATATCATTCAGGGAAGCGGTGGCTACCTCTGCGTGAAAGTGTTTTTGCATTTTGATCTTCATATCTCCTTATTTCTGTTGAAGTGAACTGGTGAATTCAAAAGCATCCTTCTGTATCTGGAGAACAAATTTCTGGATCCGCATGTGCAGCAGGTGATAAGCCGTATATGAAATTACCCCAACGATAAGACCGGAACCGCTGGTGATCATCTTTTCGTACAATCCCCCGGCAATAATGCCAATGCTGATATTGTCAGAAAGGGAGATATCATAGAAGATATGAATGATCCCCGTGATCGTTCCGATAAATCCAAGCATGGGAGCGATACCGGCAATGATACCCAGGTAACCCATGTTCTTTTCCATCTCGGCTACTTCAATATTGGTGGCTGACTCCAACGTGGTTTCGATTTCACGCATCGGCCGGCCAACACTTTCAAGTCCGTGACGGATAATGGTGCCGGTGGCGGATTGAATATGGCTCGCAAAGGATTTAGCTCCGGCAATGTCGCCCTTGCGCAACTGGTTCTTGATGGTCTCCATGAAATTCGCAGGATGTTGGGTGGCGGATTTCAGGTACAGGAACCGTTCTACGGTAAGGTAGACCACGATCACTGAAAGGATCGCGATAGGGATCATAACCACCCCACCTTTCAGGATCAGGTGAAAGAGGTCAAGCTCCTCGGGTGCGGTGAGAACTTCAGTTGTATCGGTGGAGATTTGGAGAAGAACAGATGAAAGAAGCGTCATGCAGATTTAAAATATATAGGAAAGGTATAAAAAAAACAGCCAGGGTCGGATAGTATCTCTCATCTATGAGAGCAGTGGAGCATGCGGAACTTTTAACTAAAACGCATGGTGCACTGACTATCCAATAACTCCCTGGCCAGTCTTTTATTGTCTTGTTAGCCTTTCAAAGCTTCATTTATGGACTCAATGGCTGTGTTGGCCTGCTCTATAACTTTTGGATCAGACGGTTTCAGATCTAATACCTTTTGCCAGTATCCTTTTGAATTCTGCAGGGTTTCCCGTGATGGTTTGGACTGGGCTTGCAGGTACAGGAAATAACCGAGGTATGAATACGCTTCGATCAGATCACCTTTTCCTTTTTCCGGATTGGCAGACGCCTTCTCAATAACCAACTCGTAAGAAGGTTTAGCCAGACCTTTTTCTGATTCCGGATCAAGACTTGCCCGTGAACGAGCCTGCCACAGATAGCCCACGGTCATGTTAGGCTGCATTTCAATCAGCTTCTGGAAGGTTGAGTCAGCTTTTTCAAATTGTTCACTGTAGTAGTATGACTGTCCCAGTTTGTAAACATCCTGCGAAACCGGCTTACTGCGAAGCTTCTGTAATTCCTGGAAGGAAGCTATAGCTTCTGGGAATTTCTTCCGCTTATACAAAAGATCTGCGTGAGAGGTGCGGACATCGAGTATAGTATTGTCTTTTGCAAGGGCCTTGCCGAAAGCGTCAATGGCTTTATCCATAGAGGCGGTGTCACCTTTCGTGCCTTCAGAGATCTTGTTGTAAAGTCTGCCATAGTAGGCATAATCAGAGGCTTCGATTTCCTCCGGTTTAGCCTTGGCAAAATACATGTCAAAGATCTCGCTGCTCTTCTGGTATTCACCGGCTTCATAAAGTGACTGTGCATAGTAACGGATGGCGATCAGACTCGCATCAGGTTTTGCCACAAGGGCTTTGAATACTTCATTCGCTTTGGTATAGTTCTTTGCACTGAAAAGGAAGAACGCATAACGCACTTTATACGGTTCCTGATTTTCAGTAAGCGACATAGCTTTTTCATAAGCTGCTACAGATTCAGGATATTTCTTAGCCAGGTAATACAATTCACCCAGTTCTTTATAGGCCAGCGTATAATTAGCATCAATGGAGGTTGCCTTTTTGAAGGCGGCTTCTGCGGCTTCAATGTTCTTGGAGCGCAGGTATACCAATCCTACTTTGTAATCACCAGTGGCATCTTTAGGATTAAGCGTTACTGCATTTTCATAACTGGATACGGCCTGACCACCGTTGTTTTGTTCGAGGTAAGCGTCACCGGTAAGCAGCATAACTTCCGCATCCTTGTTGTCAATTGATTTGGCTTTTTGCAGAAGTGCCAATGCATCTTTGGAGAACATGTTTTTCTGTGTGAGGTAAGCTTCAGCAACAGCTTTTAATACCGGTACATTCTTGGACTTGCTTAATGTAAGCGCCTGCTCAATTTGTTTCTTGGCTTCCGCTACATTGTTTTCCAGAAAACGAAGGTGTGCTTTACCGGCATAGTTTATTCCTTCTTTCGGATTGAGATCGATTCCTTTCTGAAAAGAAATCTCTGCATCCTGCTTTTGTCCGTTTTTAATTTGAGCCATACCCAGGTAATACCACAGAGTGGCATCTTCGGGGCGAGCAGCAATTGCACTCTTCAATAGCGGTGCAGATTTGGAGGGCTGATCGATCAACTGGAAATACCGGGCCTGACCGATTTCGGGTACTACCTGTGAAAAAGCATTTGTAAAGAAAACCGAGAACAGTATCATGACCCACACGATCCTGGTTCTATTAAACATAACTCCTACGTCTTTCATTTCTATAGTTTAGATTTCAAGGTTCTTGATTTACTTCAATAATCCGCACTGGCATGGTTGCAGGTACAAGTTCAGCTTTCAGTACAATTCGCTGCCCCTTATCATGGGTTACGAAGGTAAGAAATCCACTGCCTAAACCTGATCTTGCTTCCCGGCTGATGATTATCACCTCCCGCGAAAAAGGATATTCCTTTTGAGCAATGTAGGCCTGATACGGCTTATTATATTCGGTGCCTTGCAATAACCCTGCCACCCGAATTGAGCTTAAAAACTGGTTTGCGGTGGAATCATCCTGATCGCTGATCCAACTCACCCCGATCAAACCAATCGCATTTTTGTCTTTTGATACATAATCGATTACTGCCGGGTTGTCATTCACTGCAAAACAGTGTTTGGCGAGGTTTTCAACACCCAAGGTGTCTTTTAAATGCCTCAAAATGCCTGAAGACGGGTTGTCAAATATGACTTTTAGAGAATCGCCTGAATTGGCTTTATTGAGCTGTTTCCAGGTTGATATTTTTCCGGATAACATATCGCGGATGTTATCGGTTGTTAACAGGCTGTCTGCCCTGTTTTTATTGATAATTAAGGCGATGCCTTCTGTGGCAACTTTTATTTGCCGGGGTGGTATGAGTTGAGCCTTAAGCGCTTCGGCTTCCTCCGTGGTGAGATTACGGGTGATCACGATCAGCCGAACGCTGTCCTTCAGCAACAGGTCTACAGCATTGGATTCTGATGTATAGATCACGTCAATGGATGCGTTGGTATAGATACCTTCAAAGGTATCTACCTCTGCATCCAGAAGCGGTTTTAATGATTCGTCAACAGCAATTTTAATTTCACCCGAGGTTGTTGTATCCAGGGGTTTGCCTGACTTATCTTTTTCCTGACAAGACGCAACACCGGCAAGTGCTGCTATAATAACATACTGAAAATAGCGCATGGTTATTTTCTAAAATGCCTGCTGTAAATACGCCACGCACGGAACAATCCGTAAGCAATGAGAGAACCTCCTAAAGGTAAAATGTACTGGTGGGGAATATTGAACAAACCGGTGGATCGCCAGAGTACCAGGATACCCATGGCGACATATACAATCGCCATGAGTATCTCAAGACCCTTCATAATTTGGCCAAATGTGCCACCGACTTTAAATTCATCTGAATCGGTTTTCATGATGCCAGTTTGAATTTGATAGGCAGAACGAAGCGCGACTTAACCGCTCTTCCGTTTTGCTTTCCGGGCTTCCAGGGTGGCATCATCTTTACCACGCGAATAGCTTCTTTATCGCAATCGGCATGAATACCTTTTACGATTGAGATATCGCTGATATTGCCTTCTCTGTCAACCACAAATCCCACGAACACAGATCCTTCAATACCCATTCTCCGAGGAGCGGCCGGATACTTCAGGTTTTTCTGCAGGAACTTGGCCATGGCTTCATACCCACCGGTGAATTCAGCCTGCTGCTCAACCACGGTAAAGATCACATCTTCATCGCTCGGAGCTACGATTTCCTGTACAGGTTCTTCGAATACGACTTCGCCTGTACCTTCTACCGCTACGCTACCGGTTTCGTTTTGCTTGATCTCTTCAATCGTTGGCATTTCTTCCTCTTCCACCACTTCTTTCTCTGTTACTTTTGGAGGAAGGAATTTGATGATCGTTTTCACCGGAGGCGGGATACGAACATCGGGTGGAGGCGGTTGATTGGGCGTAATCGGAGGTGGCTGATCGAGGTTCACCGTCATGTTCTTGAGGTGATTGTCATCTGCTTCCAGGTCATCCGATGATAGCCACTCTTTAATAGTAGGTGCGGCAATAACAAGAGCAAAAACAACTATTGTTGCGAGTACCGCCAGCACTACGTGCTTGGAATACGATTGGCGGTTAAAGTATGCTCCGTAATCCTTATTCCGGTGTTCAAATACAATATCTTCCCATTTCTGCGGATGTGCTACTGCTTCCGTTTTCATAATTGCGCTTCTTTTACCAGTTGAACATCAGTATCGGTGATATCGACAAGAGCAAACCGCTGCATGGTGCTGATATTCATTTCGTCCATGATATCCACCATATTTTTGTATTTCGATTCATCCATTGCCTTTATCAATACGACTAATTTGGGCAGTTCCGCTTTTTTTGCCAGCAATACCTTGCGGATACCGGTCGCTGAATAATCTGCCTTTTCCACCACAGGATCTGTGATTCCCATGTACCAGTACACTTTATTATCATCACCAAGGACTACCGTCATCACATTTTTTTCGTTGATTTCAGGCATTTCATCTCCTGGTTTTGGTTTCTCAGGCATGGTGATTTCCATAGTCTGAGGTTTATTGAGAGTGGTTGTCATGACGAAGAAAGTCAGCAGGAGGAAAGCCAGGTCTACCATTGGGGTCATGTCGATCCGGGTAGAACTTTTTTTGGCTCTTACCTTACCGCCTTTCTTCTTTTTTCCACCGTCATCACTCGCTAATTCTGCCATTTCTGTTTCATTTTAAGTTTGTGTTTCATTACAGACGCAGTTAAGAACCTTTTTCCATATTAGTGATCAGATTAAATCTGTTCACTTTACGGTCAATCATGGTATTGATAACTTTTTTCACCGTACCATAATTCGCATCACGATCACCTTTAATGGCAATCCTTAATTTCGGATTCGACAGACGCGCCTGCAGTACCCAGTCGGCTAATTCATTTTGAGCGGAATCACTGGGAATACCAGGTTGCGTAATTTCTTTACGCTTTTCAGGTTTCAGCGCCAGAAACTGTTTCAAGCTCCCGATCGGAACTCCTATACTGGAGATTACCGCGAAAGTTTTGGTTTCCTCTTCTGTAAATGAAATGCCATACCGCTCTCCAATCTTACCCAGCAACTCGGCACGGGTAAACTGGCCATCCACGTTAAAGAAAACGCGGCTGTCCTTATCGATGGTAATGGTCATTACATTGTTTTCAGGAAGTTTAATTTCTGAAACTGAAGATGGCGTATCCACCGTAACCGGTTCATCGGGTATGGCAGTAGCCGTGAGCATAAAGAATGTCACCAGCAAAAACGCCAGATCTACCATGGGCGTCATGTCAATCGGAGGAGCAATTCTTGCCATAGCTTATTTTTTGAAATAATTATTTTTGAGTAGTAAAATTCTGAATGATGCTAAAGCTGGTCTCATCAATAGCATGAGTAAGTCCATCAATAGCACTGGTAAAGTAATTATAGAATACGATTGCCAGCGCGGATGTACCAATACCAAGGGCTGTGTTGATCAGGGCCTCAGAAATACCGTTTGCCAAACCAACCGAATCAGGTGCACCGGCAGTAGCAAGAGCCGCGAACGCCTTGATCATACCCAATACGGTTCCAAGAAGACCTACCAGTGTTGCAATCGAAACCAGTGTTGCAATGATGGGAAGATTCTTCTCCAGCATTGGCATCTCCAGTTGTGTAGTTTCCTCGATATCTTTTTGTACGAGGAGGATTTTTTTATCCGGTTCAATGGCGCTGTTTTTAGCTACTTCATTGAATCTGATCAAGCCAGCTTTTACCACATTGGCAACTGAACCTTTTTGCTTATCACATTCTGCAATAGCCTGAGCTATATTGTTGGTTGCAAGAAGGTTTCTGATTTTGAGTACAAAATTCTTAATACTTCCTTTTCCTTTTGCGCGGGTTATGGTGATAAACCTCTCAATTCCGAATGTAATGGTGATCATGAGCATAGACATCAAAACGGGTACGATAGGCCCTCCTTTATACACAATACCGAAATAATCGCCTTGAATCGGGTGGTTATCAGGGTTGTTACCTTGAAAGTGACTGGGATCTCCCAACACATATAGATAGATCAAAATAGCGATAGCGATTTCTACAGGGATCACGATAGCCGCGAAGACAGATTTTAAACTATCTCCCAAAGAATTTTGAGTTTTCATAGAGTAATGTTAGTTGTTAAAAGTTTAGATTTTGTAAAGTATTCGATTGTTAAAGAATTATCAATAAAGGTTTCTGTGTATGGTTTTATTTTGGTTTGTGAAGTGTCCATGCTTGAAACAATCATTCTCATTATCAGGTTAGTCAGGCTTGTTTCCTTAGTTTTAGCCAGGAGCTAACCAGCGGTATAGTGGTAAGAAGTATCATGCCGGCAACAATAATCTCGAGGTGCTCTGAAATCCCCGGAAAAATATTACCAAGCCAATGCCCGGCCATTACCATGCTAATTATCCATGCCGCAGCGCCAATGACATTGTAAAATAAAAACTTCCCAAACTCAATTCTCACGATTCCCGCCAAAATAGGCACAAATGTCCTTACTACCGGGAGAAATCTCCCCAAAATAAAGGTCATCATTCCATATCTTTTATAAAAATCCTGAGTCATTTCAAGATATTTCTTCTTATAAAAAAAGTTCTCTTTACGGTTTTTGAGATACCCTTCAGCCCATCTGCCGAATCCATACCCCACTGTGGTACCCGTAGTTGCTGCTATAATCAACAAAAAGATCAAAAGCCACACTGATATTTCAAGATATTTTGTCCCGCTCAACACCCCGGCAACAAATAAAAGTGAGTCTCCGGGTAGAAAAAAGCCGAAGAAAAGCCCCGTTTCTGCAAAAATGATAAATAAAAGGAGGGTCAACCCCCCATATAGTATTATTGACTCTGGTTTAAAGAGATCAACAAACAGAAGTATTGCAGTTTCTATGACTGTAAAGCTTGCCAATTGCGCTAAGTAAAATGATTTCGTAACTAAGAAAAACCAACTAGATGCCACCTTACAACTGTTAGCAGTTGATGGCCGATAACCCCTTACGGTGCATTAATAGTTGTATTCAGACATTTGAGATTAATTAATGGACAGGATAAGAAACTGATTGCAGAAATCGACTCTGTTACACACAGGGTAAAGTTCAGCTTAATAAATTCAGCTCCTCCTATCTTTATTTTGGCAATGCTCTCCTTTAGTACGGGGTTGGTGATATTCCCTAAAACAATTTGGGCTGATTGTTTTTCGGATCCCTTTCTATCGGACTGGTCTTCCAGGGTGGTTTCTGACCAGGAATATGAATAAGAGAACACGAAGACCAGAACCAGGATTTCCAGCAAGAACCCCCCAATCCGTTTCGTTTTAGCCTTCTCCTTTTTCATAGGGGCGTAAAGGTAACCGAAAATTTTCCTGAAAAAGACCTATTGATTAGGAAATATTACAGATTGAGACCAACACAGAATATTCATTTGTCTGTCTGCGAAATCTGTGTTATCCAGGTTAACTAGCGGTTAATACTGTAGTTCACCCCGAGCGTTAAAGTGGTGTATTTTGCCTTTTCTCCTGACTGATTAGTATCATAAATCGGTGTGAGAAACTTATTTACACTCAGGTCGATACCCCAGGTCCGGGTTATCATGTACGTAGTGACGATGGTGCCTGCAACTAAAAAAGAAGAATACCCATCGCGGCTTTTTTCTTTATACGATTCAATGGTTCCCGTAGAGTAGGAGTATTGATCCAGATATTGGGCTGCACCGGCCAGATACGAAAGAGAAACACCTCCCCGCACGATCAGTTTGTCATGAAAGAAAGTGGTTCCTATTAAAACGGGAACCTGCAGGTAAAGCGTTGTTGTATTTCCTTTGTCTTCCGATGGCCCCATGCTGAAAGGCTGGGTAGGAGGTGTCACATTTCCATTAAGGTCTCTGTCGATAATATTTCCAAAAGGTTCACCCACGGGTAGGATAGTTACTGAGCCGTTGCCGTCATGCATTTGCAGGCCATCATTCCCCGAGATGCCATCAATAGTTACAATTTTCTTAAACCGCAGATAGGCAAGATTTAATCCGGTTGAAATAAAGAAACGCGGAGCAACAGCGTAATCTAAGGTACCGCCCAGGTCAAAACCCATATGGGATTCATAACGCTCCTTCAGGGTTATGGCTGTTGGCTGGGAAACATAACCCGGAACCAGTGACAGGGAAACAAATTCGCCTGAAGTTTTCACTGTTGGAATGACCGGATAGTTCGCAGCAGCCCTGAACGAAATCCTTTTAATCTGAGCCTCTGCCATGAAAACAGACAACAGGCAAAACAACAGTAGAGATCCTTTCATAGTATTATATTTGCGTTTCTAAATTAATTATTAAACTTAAATGACAACAGATCATCTGAAAGATTTGAAGGCTCGTGTTAGCGCCTTGAGGGGGTATCTTTGACTACGATCGTAAGAGCCTTGAAGTAAAAGACGAAGAACTCATCACACAGCAGGCAGATTTCTGGAACAATCCCAAACAAGCCGAAGCTATTCTTAAGAACATCCGCACCAAGAAGGTTTGGACAGATGCTTTTGATCAGGTATCAAAACTCATGGATGACCTTGATGTGCTGAATGAATTTCATGTGGCAGGAGATGTAGGCGAAGAAGAGCTTGACCGTGAATATGAGAAGACCGCCAAAGCGGTTGAGGAACTGGAGTTTAAAAAAATGCTGAGTAAAGAGGAAGATCAGCTCAGTGCCGTAGTGGAGATCAACCCGGGAGCCGGGGGAACAGAAAGCCAGGATTGGGCGGATATGCTCAACCGCATGTACATCATGTGGGGTGAGAAGAATAATTACAAAGTATCGCAGATCGACTATCAAAGTGGTGACGTTGCCGGTATCAAATCAGCGACTCTCGAAATTGATGGACCTTTTGCCTATGGGAAATTAAAATCGGAGATCGGTGTACACCGGTTGGTTCGTATTTCTCCCTTTGACTCTAATCAGCGCAGACATACTTCTTTTGCTTCGGTATTTGTTTATCCGAAAGTAGATGACTCCATCCAGATCGAAGTCAACCCGGCTGATATAGAAATACAAACGTCCCGTTCGGGCGGTGCTGGCGGACAAAATGTGAACAAAGTGGAAACGAAAGTCCAGCTCACCCACAAACCAACCGGTATTGTTATTGTATGCCAGGTGGAACGATCTCAGCATGCTAACCGCGAGCGAGCCATGCAGATGCTGAAGTCCAAGCTCTATCAGCTTGAAATGGAAAAACGCCACGCTGAGCGCGACAAGATTGAAGCAGGTAAAATGAAAATAGATTTCGGCTCACAGATCCGGAACTATGTTCTCCATCCCTACAAACTGGTGAAAGACGCACGCACAGCCGTTGAACGTCACGATGCACAAAATGTACTGGATGGTGATCTCGATGATTTCATAAAGGCATTCCTGTTAGGTGCGCAGGAACAACCACAAAACAATTAACAGGTTGCAACTGACAATCAGAGCAGCTGATGTTTTCATCAGCTGCTCTTTTTTAGTTGAATGCTGTTTTGATTTGCTGGTGTAATGTCTGATAGGCCATGTTTCCCTGAGACGCAAGATACTGCCATTGACATTCGATAACGATCTTTCCGGTGTAACCAATCTTCTTCAGTGCAATGAAATAAGGTATAAAATCATCGCCATGAACTCCGGGTGGTGTTCGTCCTTCTTTTTCAGCCACTTCACAATAGATGGTATAAGGTTTTGTCCGGAGAATAATATCAGGCGATTCACCTTCTTTCAACATGTGATAGATGTCAACACACAGCCGAAGGTTCGGATGATCTATAGCCTGTACGATGTCAAATGCTTCCTGGACGGTATTGATAAAATTTGTCTCGGTACTGTTCAGGTTTTCAAGTGCGAGGGTAATATCATATTTAGCAGCCATCACAGTAATTTTCCGGGCAGTGGAAATGAATTGCTGCTTTGCCTTCTCACGATCATAGCCTTCGGGAATCCTTCGCGATCCGCCACTTCCCCACGTAAACATGCGGATGCTTGCCGCCTGTGCTCTTTTGAAAACTTCTTCGAGATACGATAACAACGCAGTCTCATCTGCCTGCGGGCCTACGAGTTTCAGATCGCCCGGTATAAGAATATTGCAGGCCAGCAAAGGCACAGTCAGTTTTTTGATGGTGTGAAGATTGGCTTCAAATTGTGCTGCTGATACAGTACGCGGTGATAATACCTTGGGTGTAGATTCAACGAGACAACGGTATCCGAATGAGTACAATAAACTGTCGTTCTGCATGCTTTGAACAATGCCGATCTCAGGTATGCGGATTTTAGTCTGTGCACCGAGGGTAAAAGGAATGTATAAAAAAACGAAGAGCAGAATTCTATACATAGCTAATCTTATAATATCTAATCTTTCAATTTACACTTACCAACTACTACTTGCTCCTCCGCCACCGGATCTTCCGCCACCCCAGCTGCCACTGCTTGATGCACTGCTGCCCGAAGAACCTGAGCTGCTACTACTGCTGCTGGAGGTGCTGCGCGTAAGTCTGGAAATCGTGTACGTTGACTTTTTAGTGTACCCACAATATTGACAGGTATGCGTTTCTTCACCTTTGCCGCTGGAAGAATAGGTAGCGCTTTCCAACGTGCGTTTCCCTACAAAGTGATAAGCGATGGTTTTGCATTTCGGACAGGGCTGATACCTGGAGTGCCGATTCAGGTAGAAGCACATTTCAATAGCCTGGCATGCTTCACATTTCCATACATCATAGTCTACCGCTTTCAGGGTTTCTTCCATCTGCTGTTCCTTCGAGAGGAACTCATCTTCGGTACGTTCACTCAGCTTGTGCATGGCACAGCGGCATTGTTTGCACGATCGTGGGTGGTTCCGGTAAATGCGTTTTCGCGCCAGGTGATAGAAGAAATAAAATATAAAAGGAAATGGAAATACAAACGCGATCGCCAGCCAATACCATTGGCCCTTCCGGATAAACTCAACACTCTCATAGTATTCTTCATGCTGCAGGAACCGGTTCAGCACTCTCTTTACACGCCACAGGCGATGAAACAAAGTGAACATGAAATAGAGATATAATAAAAAGAAACACAGTCCGGCAGGATTTTCAATATCACTGAACCCTAATAACAGAACGATTCCTAAAGGAATCCCCGCGAACATGATCACCCACGTCCAGCGCTTCAGGCGCATTTCCGGATAGGGGGTTTGTTCCGGCTTTTGGGAATCAGCAAATCTTCTCTGCCTGGCTTTTATAAAATAAATGATGAGTACAACCGGAGCGATGAAAATGCAGAGAAATGTAACGAAGCCAACCCAGTCGCTTACTTCATTTGATTCTTCCGCTTTTATTTCTTCAGCATACTTCGGATCAGTAAGGATCTTTTCAACCTGCTGCAAACCGGCCAGTATTCCCGCGTTGTAATTTCCATTCTTGAATTCAGGAACCATAAATTCCCGCTGAATACGTTTGCAGATTATATCCGGAAGAACTCCCTCAAGACCATAACCTGTATGAAAGCGAACAGTCCGCTGATTCTTAACCAGCAACAACAGCAGTCCGTTGTCATTACCCTGACCAACACCCCATTTCATAAAGAGCTTTTGCGCGAAGTCAACGATGTCCTCATTACCGATGGATTCAAGTACCACCACCGCTATCTGTGCTGTGGTTCTACGTTCAATGAATTTTAATAATGTATCGATTTGTGTAACGGTGCCTTCGCTCAGGATTTTATCCGGATTCGAAACATAGCTTCCGTTAATTAATTTTTGATTGGGAACAGACTCGATGGTTGATTGCCCGGTTGTGGCAAAAAAAATAATAAGCAGGCCTGAGGTTAAAAGGTATCGCATCACGCATTAATGTCAGAGTCCTACAAGCTAATGAAAATTAACTTGCAGGACACTACAGACTTTGTTTCGGATACGGGATGATGAGCTAATTTGCACGCGTCAGCCAGAACTCCCCTTCGATAGGATGTGCGATGGAAGTCTTGCACTGGTCATCGAGCCCATCCTGTTCTTCGTATAGCGTCCCTGAAAAATATCCGGCTACTCTTGAATTGGGGGTGCCTGAATAATCAATCAGCGTTACTGACGCTTCTCCGCAAAGGGACTCAGCATCACATACATCTTTATTTATGGTCCGCTTTATATAGCTGAGCTGATAGCCCAAGCTATTATTGCTAAGCCCGAACGACATATCATCATTTCCATCATCCAGGTAACAGGTGAGGCTTCGGGTACCTTCTGACGGATTTTCTATTTGAAGTCCGAAGTTGTGAATCATGTTGGTTGAATTTTGAACATATGTGCCTACGATGCCAAGAGCACCATCAAACTCGCCACAGTTTGCAGCGGAAAGATTATTCGGGTCAGGCGCTATTGTTCCGTTAAATCCATACTGGTAATACTCGTAGGTTTGTCCATCAACTTTGACCAGCAGGTACAAATTGCTCTCAACAACCGATATACTTGCTGTAAGCATGAACATGAACTTGCTGCCTTCCTTGTTATTACCTTCCAGTTCTACAGAAACAGCCACCGGATTTGGCGAAGGTTTTTTATTTGGTGCGGTGTACGTAGCAGTGTTTTTGCTGACGCTTAATTTTCCATTACCTCCGGATACCGGAGCAGCTGCGCCATTCAGCGTCCATTGCTTTACGCGAAAGTCCATCAGACGTGATTCTACCGGAGGGATTGGCGTTAACGGTGTCAATCCTTCCCCATCACCTTCAATCGGAACAAGCGGTACAAGCTCATCTTCTTCCAACGCTTTGTCGCGGGAAAACCCTGTAATATGCAACTCTACGGATTGTTCTTTCAGTATTGTTTTTGATGCCGGGGAAAGGGATAGATCTACAAATTTTCCCAAAGCCCAATCGCTGAAGTGAGTCGTTTGAATGGAAACAGTTTTAGTATCGTTGTCCACTAAACTTTTGGTAAGTGCATTCCAGCTGCCGTCATCGGCTTGTGTAATGATCCATAAAAAATCAGCAGGGATTCCATCCAGCAATTGTTCGTCATAGGTAAAGGTAAGTGTGACAGGTTGTGCAAATGTTAATCCTTCCGGTTGCAACCGATAGCCTGAGCCTAATCCGAGTGGCCCTTCATTCGTAATCGGTTGAATGGTAATCGTTGTATTGACCGATACCGCACCCGCTGGAATAGTCACGGTCAATCTGCCATCCGGAGAATGAATCGTTCCGCCAGATGTTCCGATCAGGGAAGACGAAGCATCACCGCTGGGTGTTCCCTTATCGGTAATAACAGGTTCCGTGTTTTGAGGTGAAGGACTGTCTTCGTCACTACAGGAGATCAACAGTACCCATGACAAGGCAAATAAGAAAGTCCATGGGCGCACAACAGCAAAGCATGTCAGAGTTTTCATAAGAGGGTCTTTTTTGTATATGTAAAACTGTGAAGAGCCTGTGATGCTGACATCCCGTAAAAACAGGATATGTTGAAAATCCTGTAAAACAGGGATACCATAAACATGTAGGTATACTTCCTTTGTGAGGCGGTACCATGAACAAGTTCATACGGATATTTTTCGTCCTTCTTCTTTTTCAGTTGCATGAAGCTGCTGCGCAGCAACACCTGGATGATAGCCTGACAAACCTTTCGAAAGAAAACATGCCTGACCGGACCCGGGTAATCTGGATTTTAAGCTCAGGCCTTGTTCTGTTGGTCACCGTTCTGTTGTCGTATCGTAATTACAAACAATCACGAAGACTGCAGCACCAGCGAATTATCGAACAGGAAACAGCAAGACAGCTGGCAGCAACCGGAGCGGTGGTAAAGGGAGAAGAGCAGGAGCGTTCTCGTCTTGCCCGGGATCTGCACGATGGACTGGGAGGTATGCTGTCCGGTATAAAGTACTCACTGGGCACCATGAAAGGAAATCTCATTATGACACCTGACAATGCGCAGGCTTTTGAACGTAGTCTGGAAATGCTTGACAATTCTATTCGCGAAATGGGCAGAGTAGCGCAAAACATGATGCCTGAAGGGCTGGTGAAATTCGGACTTGACACGGCCCTGAAAGATTATTGCTATGAAGTCAATCAGCGTGGTGCTTTGAAAATAAATTACCAGTCCATCGGATTGGAGAATGTGGTCCTCGATCAGATCGTTTCCATCACCCTTTACCGGATCATCCAGGAGTTGGTGACCAACACAATGAAACATTCAGGAGCTGGAATGGCCATTGTTCAGATAACGAAGGCAGGTGATCTTTTGTCGGTAACCGTTGAAGATGATGGAAAAGGTTTTGACAAGGGTATGTTAAAGCAACCCACAGGCATGGGCTGGGGCAACATCCAGAACCGAATTGAATTTCTGAAAGGCAAACTTGACGTAAATACCCAGCCCGGAAAAGGAACATCGGTGTTAATTGAACTGACAGTTTGAGCGATAAAGAGCAACGGCTTTATTGAAATTGAAAAAATGCGAGCCTGAAATTCTAATATTTCAATTATCACGACAAACCCCTGTTGGAAGGGCTGAGCCTGAATCAATTTCCCTTCCCTTTCTTTATCTTTATTTTTCTTTTCGGAAGGTATTCATGAATGCAGGTCTTCGTTTGCTGGTATTTGTTTTTTTATCGATAGCGGCTCATGCACAGGTTACAGTCATTGAGGGAACGTTGACGGATGCAGAATCCAATGGGCCAATCCCGTATGCTTCCATCGAAATCACCGGTTACTCCATTGGTACAAGTTCCAATACGGATGGAACATTTACCCTGAAGATCCCCGAAGAGCTTGCTTTTAAAAATGTCACCATTAAAATAACCTGTATCGGTTACGAGAATAAGATCATTGAAGATCCGTCAACGCCATTGCTCGTCAGGCTTAAGCCAACCACAACCTATTTACGGGAAATCATTTTCTCGTCCGATGAGTTAACTCCGGATGGAATTGTGAAGAAGGCCTTCAACAACGTGCGCAGGAATTACAATACAAAACCGTTTATGTATCATACATTCTATCGTCACTATTGTAAGGATGATGGACAATATGGAAGGCTTATTGAGGCCGCTGTGGATATCTATAAGCGTAAAGGATATAAGGTCTTTCAGCCCTATGCCGGTGCGAAAGATGAAGTTAAGGTCATGCAGCTCCGCAGGACATTCGACAATACTAAAGTTACCATCAATCATGCGCCCATAGCATTATACAGTATCATGACGGTTGATGAGGTAGCGTATCAAAATAATATCCGAAGTAATAATCCGTACTGGGTAGCGTCAATGGGTGACCGTGATGTGAGCGCACTCAATAAATATCATAAGCTTTTTGATTTTACAGTTGACCGCGTCACCTCCTATGATAACGAGGAGGTGTATAAAATTTCGTACCGGTTGAAGACCGATTCCCTCCATGTATCACCCGGTGTTGCATACCCGATTTCGTATACCGGGGTGCTTTATATTAACACACGTAATTTCGCTTTCATCCGAACAGAAGTGAAAAAAGTAACACCCTTCGATACGCTGATAGCATCCTCAAGCTATAAGCGCAACCGCGACAAATACTATCTCTATCATAGCATGCGCGAAGGCAATAGTTTCAACAAGCAATTAAATATTGCGCATCAGTATCATATTGAGCTGATGACCACCAGCATACAAACGCGCAATTTTCTGGAATTCAAAGGCAAGGAACCAGGCAAAGAAATACTTTTTAATGTGCCCTATGATTCTGCATTCTGGGTTGATTATAATGTGATCAAGGCAACTCCCCTCGAAGAAAAGATTGTGGCAGATTTAGAACGAACGGCATCACTTGAAAATCAATTCCAGGACTATAGTGAAATTGAAAAAGAAAGATTTTTCAGCGGCCAGGAAGACGAAGAGCGCTTTAATGATTTTCTAAAAGTGAACAAAGGCCGCGTGATGTATATCGGATTCTGGGAAGCGGATTGTGGCGCCTGCCTGCGTGAACTGGAATACCTGAAGAAGCTTACGAATACCTATAAAAGAGCGGTGGCATTTGTACTGGTCTCATTGGATCCGGATATCCAACACTGGAAGGAGGCTATTAAAAAGCATAAACTGGTTAGCCCTTATGTAACCCATTTCCGAATCGGTGATCAATCGGATGCTGAAAAAGCATTTACCATATCACAGGTGCCGCGTTATGTTCTGGTAAATAAAAAAGGTTTCTTTGCAGACCAAAAGGCGCGTCAGCCGACTGACCCCGATTTGGAAAAAGATATCGAAAGGTTACTGTCTGAAGAAAATTGATCGACCCTGAAATTTATCCGAAGCAATTCTGGCTTCTTTGCGTGAGTTCGTTGTTGTTCTTCGCGAGCTTTAACATGATCTTACCGGAACTTCCGGCTTACCTCACCAATCTGGGTGGCGCTGAGTATAAAGGACTGATCATTTCCCTGTTCACGGTTACTGCCATGTTATCCCGTCCTTTTAGCGGCAAGCTTGCTGACCGGATCGGTCGCGTACCGGTAATGATGTTTGGTTCGGTAGTATGTTTTGTCTGCAGTATGATCTATCCCGAGCTGACATCCGTTTTCGGGTTCTTATGGCTGCGATTGGTACACGGCTTTTCAACAGGCTTCACACCAACGGGGCAAACCGCTTACATTGCTGATATAATTCCCGCTCAGCGCAGGGGTGAGGCGATGGGTCTGCTGGGCACTGCAGGAAATTTGGGTATGGCCGGTGGCCCGGCTATCGGTGGAGTAGTGGCCAACAACTTTGGATTGGATACGATGTTCTATCTCTCCTCAGCATTTGCCTTAGGTTCTGTTTTGATATTGGCCGGTATCCGTGAGACGTTGTATGAAAAACATCCTTTTGGTTTGGCAGCAATAAAAATAAATAAGACTGATCTCTTTGAACCACGGGTTATCGCGCCCTGCCTGGTCATGGTGCTTAGTGCTTATGCATATGGCGCGGTGTTCACCATCAGTCCGGACTTCGGTGAGTATATGGGTATCCGCAATAAAGGTTTGTTGTTCACGTATCTGACCATCGCTTCACTTACCGTCCGGTTGATCGGTGGAAAGGCGTCTGATCGCTGGGGGAGAAAGCCGGTTCTCCGTGTATCCGTTACCATGATTGTCGTGGCTATGCTGATACTCTCTTTCGCGGAAAGTAAGCTGATGGTTATTGCAGGTATCGTTTTATATGGACTGGGTCAGGGAACAACGTCACCCACATTACTGGCCTGGGCAACTGACCTCAGTGTTGAACAGTACAAAGGACGAGGCATTTCTTCACTCTATATATTTATGGAGCTCGGTATCGGGCTCGGTGCTTTTGTATCCGGATTACTCTACGCTAATCAATCCGTTAATTTTTTTATCACCTTTATAGCGTGCAGCTTCTTTGCTGCTGTAGCTTTCGTTTTTTTGGTGTTCCATCGGTCTAAACCTGCTGTAGCAATATGAAGAAGCTGGCGCTCATTGTTTTTGTACTGGTAAGTCTCGGAGACCTTCTAGCCATCCTGGCAGACTGGTCGTTTCTTCATCACCTTTGTAAACCATTGATTACCGTTGCACTGTTTGTTTTTTATATCCGTGCGGCTGGAACGAATCGTTCTATGGGTGTTTTGCTGGCCCTTATCTTTTCATTTGCGGGTGATACGTTGCTGCTCTATGAAGATAAAAACGGCCTGTATTTCATATTCGGATTGATTGCATTTCTGCTGGCGCATGTCTTTTATATTCTCGTGTATCGTCAGCATCGTGCAGAAGCTGGTGCTGATCAGCTGCAAGGTGTTCAGCGTGCCCGTCTGGCCTTCCCCATCATTCTGGCCGGAAGCGGATTAGTAATCATACTTTATCCAACGCTTGGCGATCTTCAGGTACCGGTAATGGTGTATGCAGCAGTGTTAGTGATCATGGTGCTAAATGCATTGTTTCGTATGGGAAGAACAAACCAGTCCAGTTTCTGGTTGGTCTTTGCGGGAGCATTACTATTCATGGTGTCAGATTCTCTTTTGGCCATCAACAAGTTTTTTCATCCGATCACGTATGCCGGTGTTTTTATCATGACAACCTATATATCCGCTCAGTTTCTTATTGTAAAGGGACTGATTAAGCATTTCACGAAATAGTATTATTCGATTATGGCAGTTGCTAAAGCATTTCTCTTTGACCTCAATGGAACCATGATCGATGATATGGAATTCCATCTCAAGGTATGGCACGATGTATTGAACTATGAACTTCATGCCGGACTAAGCTTGCAGGAGGTGAAAAATAATATGTATGGTACTGGAGAAGAATTGCTGGCACGTGTCTTCGGTAAGGATAAGTTCACGGCTATTGAAGCTTCAGCCATTCTTCGCGCCAAAGAAGAAAAATATCAGAAAGTATATAAGCCTCATCTTGATCTGCTTCCAGGCCTTTTTGATTTTCTGGAGAAAGCACACCAGAAAGGTATTCCCATGGCAATCGGTTCGGCAGCACCTCTCTTTAATATTGACTTTGCGCTTGATAACCTGAACATCAGGCATTACTTCGGGGCAGTAGTAAGCGGCCAGGATGTTGCAGAAAGCAAACCTCACCCGGAAGTATTCCTCAAAGCGGCCGAACTGATTAACGCTTCTCCGGAATCATGCATTGTTTTTGAAGATGCACCTAAAGGGGTGGAGGCCGCCCTCAATGCTGGAATGAAAAGTATTGTCATCACCGGAATGCATACAGAAGAGGAGTTTTCCAGATATCCGAATGTGCTCCGGTTTGTGCCCGACTACCTGTCTATTCAAGACCTTGTTCAATAATTCCCTCACCAAACGGCCAAAATGGCCTGAAATCCCATTGAATATTTATTATAAAATAATAAATGTGTTACATACACTTAAAAAAATACTATATCTTTGAAGATGTTCAAACGATAGCAGCATGGCCAATGCATATGTAATAGGAGTAGATTATGGTACCGATTCAGTGCGGTCTATTATAATAGAGTCAGGTTCTGGTAAAGAAATAGCATCTTCTGTTTTTCATTACCCCCGCTGGCGCGATGGCCTCTATTGCAATGCGGCACAAAACCAGTTCAGGCAACATCCGCAGGATTATATCGATGGACTGGAATCTTCTATAAAAGAATCGCTGAAAAAAGCCGGCCCGGCAGTTCAGTCTGGTATTAAAGCCATTTCAGTTGATACCACAGGCTCGACACCTGTAGCGGTTGACAGAACGGGAACACCGCTCGCGCTGACTCCCGGTTTTGAAAATAATCCCAACGCCATGTTTGTGTTGTGGAAAGATCACACGTCTACTGTTGAGGCGGCTGAGATCAATGAACACGCCACCCGGTTTGATATTAATTTTCTTCAGTTTGTAGGTGGAATCTATTCTTCGGAATGGTTTTGGGCGAAGCTCCTTCACGTGTTGCGTGTTGATGAAGCGGTTCGTAAAGCCTGTTATTCCTGGGTAGAACATTGTGATTGGATTCCGTTTCTCCTCAGTGGCGGTAACGATGTTCACCAGATGAAACGCGGTGTTTGTTCCGCAGGACATAAAGCACTATGGGCCGCTGAGTTTGGCGGATTACCACCAGACAATTTCTTCAGTTCACTTGACCCTTTGCTGAAAGGATTTACATCCCGGCTATTCAAGGATACTTATACTTCTGATCAGGCTGCCGGTAGGTTGAGCAAGGCCTGGGCTGAACGTTTAGGATTGTCAACCGATGTGGTCATCGGTATCGGAGCATTCGATTGTCACATGGGTGCTGTAGGCGGACAGATAGAACCGTATCACCTCAGCAAAGTCATGGGAACCTCTACCTGTGATATGATGGTAGTACCGAAATCTGAAATGAAAGGAAAACTCGTTCGCGGTATATGCGGGCAAGTAGATGGATCTGTTATTCCGGGTATGATTGGTTTGGAAGCAGGTCAGTCAGCTTTCGGTGATACGTATGCATGGTTTAAAAATATTCTGGCATGGCCGGTTACTACGTTGCTGAAATCATCTTCCGTGATCGATGCGGCAACCAGCGAAAAACTCAAAGAAGAGTTGCTCGAAAAACTGATACCTGAACTGACAAAGCAGGCCGCAGCTATTCCGGTGAATGCAAACAACGAACTCGCAATGGATTGGCTTAATGGCCGCAGAACACCGGATGCAGATCAGCTGCTAAAAGGTGCAATTACCGGATTAAGTCTGGGGAGTGAAGCACCTCATTTGTTTAAAGCATGGGTAGAGTCAACTTGCTTTGGTGCCAAAGCTATTGTTGATCGGTTTAATGATGAAGGAGTTCCGGTCAAAGGCCTCATTGGTTTGGGAGGTGTTGCCCGGAAGTCTCCTTACATCATGCAGGTTATGGCCGATGTCATGAACATGCCTATTCGCATTCATCGCTCCGAACAAACCTGTGCCTTAGGTGCAGCCATGTTTGCCGCTACTGCTGCCGGACTTTATAAAAGAGTAGAAGACGCCATGGAAGTTATGGGGCAGGGGTTTGACGTGGAATATAAACCGAATCCAAAGGTGACTTCTATTTATGCGAAGAGATATGAAAAGTATAAGAAGCTGGGTGCTTCCCTGGAAAAAAGATCAGCTGTGCTCGAACTTTCTAATGGTTAACAATCTTTCAATTTAATCTTCAATCCTTAGTTGATTCATGCCCGGTAAATACGACCATATAAAAGAGTCTGCCTATGCAGCGAATATGCAATTGCCGAAGCTCGGCCTGGTGATTTTTACTTTCGGAAATGTCAGTGCAGCAGACAGATCATCAGGTGTATTTGCTATTAAGCCCAGTGGTGTTCCCTATGAAGACCTCTCGCCCGACAAAATGGTGATTGTTGATTTTGAGGGTAAAACAGTGGAAGGAAAACTACGGCCATCATCCGATACCAAAACGCATGCTGTCCTGTACAAACATTGGGAAAAGATAGGAGGTATTGTTCATACGCATTCCACGTATGCCACATCGTGGGCTCAGGCACAACGCGACATTCCGATTTTTGGTACTACACATGCCGATCATAACACCGTTGATATTCCATGCGCTCCTCCGATGAGTGACGATATGATCAAGGGTGATTATGAATATGAAACCGGTTTTCAGATTATGAGTTGCCTGAAAGAAAAGAAACTGAGTTATGAAGAAGTAGAAATGATACTGGTTGGAAATCACGCTCCTTTTACTTGGGGAAAAACTCCGGAGAAGGCAGTATACAATAGTGCCGTATTGGAATCCGTAGCACAGATGGCCTGGCTTACCGAACAGATAAATCCCGGTGCTCCACGTCTCAAAGACGCACTCATAAAAAAACATTTCGAACGTAAGCATGGACCGGATTCATACTACGGACAATAATCTCTTCTACCTATGAGAAAAGTATTTCTTTCATTTTTTATTTTCCTTACGGTAGCCAGCTATAGTCAGAAACTGGATTACCCCATTCAGGCGGTGCCGTTCACGCAGGTGCACCTGAACGATAATTTCTGGTTACCGCGCATTAAAACCAATCACACCGTTACCATTCCGGCATCTTTTGAACGCTGTGAGAATACAGGCCGTGTAAAGAATTTTGAAATGGCCGCAGCCAAAAGCGGAAAGTTCTGCACCGTATTCCCATTTGATGATACTGATATTTATAAAACCATTGAGGGTGCTTCTTACTCGTTAAGTTTGTTTCCGGACAAGAAGCTTGAGCTTTATATCGACACATTGATCGAGAAAGTCAGACTTGCACAGGAGCCTGATGGGTATTTGTATACAGCACGGACCATAAATCCCGCTGAGCCTCACCTGTGGTCAGGAAATGGGCGCTGGGTGAAGGAGCGGGAGCTTAGTCACGAACTTTATAACTCAGGCCATTTGTATGAAGCTGCGGCTGCGCATTACCAGGCTACCGGAAAACGGAACCTGCTTGACATCGCGTTGAAGAATGCTGACCTGGTCTGCAGTGTATTCGGCCATGATAAAATGCACATGGCCCCGGGCCACCAGGTGGTAGAGATGGGATTAGTAAAACTCTATCGTATCACCGGGAAAAAAGAGTACCTGTCTACAGCAAAATACTTTATTGAAGAGCGGGGTCATTTTGCTTACGATCCTAAAAATAAAGATCCCTGGAAGAATGGATCATACTGGCAGGATAATCTTCCGGTGATTGACCAGAGAGAAGCGACCGGTCATGCTGTTCGTGCGGGATACCTGTATGCGGCTATGGCGGATATCGCAGCGCTTACAGGTGATCAACAGATTTTACTGGCCACAGATAGTATCTGGGCGAATGTGGTATCAAAGAAAATTTACGTGCAGGGCGGCATAGGTGCGATTGGTGATGGCGAACAATTTGGTGCAAATTATGAGCTACCAAACGCTACTGCCTATAACGAAACCTGTGCAGCGATTGCCAACGTGTATTGGAACCACCGGATGTTTCTGCTGCATGGAGATTCGAAATATATCGATATACTGGAGAAGTCGTTGTACAATGGTTTGATCTCCGGAGTGGGCATGGATGGAAAATCTTTTTTCTACACCAACGCCATGGAGATTAAAAACAATTTCAAGCATGGACATCAGGAGCCTGAACGTTCAGGCTGGTTTACGTGTTCGTGTTGCCCTACAAATATCACACGTTTAATTCCTTCCGTTCCCGGATACGTGTATGCGCAGAAAAATGATCAGGTGTATGCCAACCTTTTTGTAAGTGGAAGCTCGACTTTAACCGTCAGCAAAAAGTCTGTTCAGATTGAACAAAAAAATAACTACCCGTGGGAAGGTAATCTTTCCTTTACCATAACACCGCAGTCTTCACTACCTTTTAGTTTCCTTGTGCGGATACCTGGCTGGGCAAAGAATGAAGCCATACCTTCAGCTTTGTATGCCTTCGAGAAGAACTTGGATCAGAAAGCAACTATAAAAATTAATGGTAAGGCTGTCGATTATAGAATAGAGAATGGATATGCCGTGCTAAACCGCACCTGGAAAAAAGGTGATGTGGTTGACGTGAATCTCCCGATGGAAGTAAGAAGGGTTACGGCAAACAAACAGGTGAAAGATGATATTGGAAAAGTTGCGCTTCAATATGGTCCGTTAGTGTATTGTGCGGAGTGGCCTGACAACCAGGGCATGACCAGTAATCTGGTTCTTCCGAAATCATCTGCATTTACAGTCGAGTTCAAAAAAGACCTGCTGAATGGCGTGATGCTTTTAAAGAGCGAAGCCATAGCCGTGAAAATAAAAGACAATGTCGTATCAACTGCACAACAACCTTTCGTTGCCATTCCGTACTACGCCTGGGCACATCGCGGAAAAGGGGAGATGGAAGTTTGGTTCCCGGAAAGAATTACCGGTATTGACATTATTTCAAAGTAGAATTTTAATTAAAACATACTAATGGTTAACCTTAAAAATTTTGAAGTTTGGTTCGTTACCGGAAGCCAGTTCCTGTACGGTGAAGAAACACTCAAACAAGTTGCAGCGCATTCAACCGAAATTGCAAAAGAACTCAATGGTTCATCTGTAATACCCGTTAATGTTGTGTTCAAACCCGTTTTAAAAACACCGGAAGAGATTTATCAATTATGCCAGGATGCCAACACCACAAAAAACTGTATTGGTGTTATTGCCTGGATGCATACGTTTTCTCCAGCCAAGATGTGGATTGGCGGATTGAAAATATTGAACAAACCGCTGCTTCATCTGCATACACAATTTAACCGGGATATTCCCTGGAAGGATATTGACATGGACTTCATGAACCTGAACCAAAGTGCTCACGGTGATCGCGAGTTTGGATTCATCATGTCGCGCATGCGTCTGAATCGTAAAGTAGTTGTTGGCCACTGGAAGGATAAAGGAGTTCAGGAGAAACTCAACACCTGGATCCGGGCAGCAGCCGGATGGAATGATATGCAGGGAGCCCGTTACTGCCGCTTTGGTGACAATATGCGACAGGTTGCTGTAACGGAGGGTGATAAAGTAGAAGCGGAAATTAAATTCGGGTTTGCTGTTAACGGGTATGGTGTAGGTGATCTGGTGAAAGTGATTAATCAGGTTACTGACAATGAGATTGACAAACTCACAACTGAATATGAATATCGCTATGGCGTAACAGCCGCTTTGAAAAAAGGAGGCGATAAACATCAGTCGTTGCGTGAAGCGGCCAAAACGGAAATAGGTCTGCGACACTTTTTACAGGATGGAAACTTTAAAGGATTTACGGATACGTTCGAAGACCTGCATGGCATGGTTCAACTACCAGGCATCGCTGTACAACGCCTCATGGCTGAAGGCTATGGTTTCGGAGGTGAAGGTGACTGGAAGACAGCTGCGCTTGTCCGCACGATGAAAGTCATGGGCAGTGGTTTGAAAGGTGGCAATTCATTTATGGAAGATTACACCTATCATTTTGATCCTTCCGATCCAATGGTTCTGGGTGCGCACATGCTTGAGATCTGTGAATCCATTGCCGATGGAAAAATTTCCTGTGAGATTCATCCGTTAGGCATTGGCGGAAAAGCTGATCCGGTTCGCCTGGTGTTTAACAGTGCAGCCGGTGCGGCATTGAATGCATCCGTTATTGATATGGGTAATCGGTTCAGGCTACTGGTAAATGAAGTAGAAGCCGTTGCACCGAAAAATGAATTGCCAAAACTTCCGGTTGCACGCGTGCTTTGGAAACCACTGCCCGATATGCTTACAGGATGTGCAGCATGGATCTATGCGGGAGGTGCACATCACACGTGCTATAGCCAGAATTTAACCGCTGAACATTTACAGGACTTTGCTGAAATGGCGGGCATCGAGTGCGTGCTTATCGGCAAGCATACTCAACTGCATCAGCTCAAAAATGAGTTGCGCTGGAACGACTTGTATTACAACAAGATTTAAGATAGAAAAGACAGTAAAAGACTTAACTATAAATCAGACCCCATGGACATAGACAAATACACGAGTCAGGATCGCATACTGGTAGCCGTTGATTGTATCATCTTTGGATTTGACGGACAACAATTGAAAGCCCTTTTGATTAAAAGAGGATTTGAACCGGAGAAGGGCAAGTGGTCATTGATGGGTGGGTTTGTTCATGCAGAAGAAAGCGCAGAAGAGGCGGCCATTCGCGTTTTACATCAGTTGACAGGAATGCATGACATCTACATGGAACAACTGTATTGCTTTAGCAGAGTGAAACGCGATACTGAAGGGCGGGTTATTTCCATCGCCTACTTCGCATTGATTAATATTGCGGATTACAGTGAGCAGCTTCAGCTTGAACACGAAGCAAAATGGTTCCCGCTGAAAGAAATACCGAAGCTGATCTTCGATCACGAGGAAATGGTGACCAAAGCCAAAGAACGCCTGCAGGAAAAGGTGAGCAACCATCCGATCGGTTTTGAACTGCTTCCGGAGAAATTCACATTGCCACAACTGCAGAATTTGTACGAAGCCATCTATGAGATGCCGCTCGACAAACGAAATTTTACCCGCAAGATTTTATCCCTCAGTGTTCTGAACAAGCTCACCGAAAAAGAAAAACACTCCTCGCGAAAAGGGGCTTTCTATTACGTGTTTGACAAAGACAAGTATGGTAAGCTTCACCAGGAAGGCGTGAAATTCATTTAGCATTTAAACAACTAAACAACCATGATGCCTAAAACCATGTTTACCATCGTTAAAAGCTGGCTTGCCGTACTCCTTGTGCTTTTTACCATAAGTACAAACTATGCGCAAAGCAAATCGAGTATCATTGCTCATCCGAATGAAGCAAAGCACGTTATCAATAAACACATTTACGGCCATTTTGCTGAACACCTCGGCCGGTGTATTTATGGCGGATTCTATGTGGGTGAAAACAACACAAAGATTCCAAATACAAAAGGCGTGCGTAATGATGTGATCGATGCGCTGAAGAAATTAAAGATCCCCAATCTCCGCTGGCCCGGTGGATGTTTTGCAGACACCTATCACTGGAAAGATGGCATTGGCCCGAAAGCTGACCGCCCGAAGATTGTGAATGTATGGTGGGGTGGTGTAACCGAAGACAACAGCTTCGGAACACACGATTTCCTTGATATGTGTGAGACGTTAGGAGCAGAACCCTATCTCTCCGGCAATGTGGGAAGTGGTACCGTGCAGGAGCTGGCCGAGTGGGTTCAGTACACAAACTTCAGCGGAGTAAGTCCGATGTCAACACTGCGTAAAGAAAACGGACGTGAAAAACCATGGAACGTTTCATTCTGGGGAGTTGGTAACGAGACCTGGGGGTGTGGTGGTAATATGACTGCTGACTACTATGTGAACATCTATCGTCAGTATGCTACGTTCATGACCGACTGGAACAATACCGGAAAAGTTTTCCGCATTGCTTCTGGTGCTAATTCGTCTGACTATAACTGGACAGAGGTATTGATGCGTGACATTCCGCACAAGATGCTCGAAGGTGTCGCCTTACATTATTATTCAGTGATCGACTGGGGTAAGAAAGGACCAGCCACCGGATTTGATGAGGCTACCTATTTCGCCACCATGAAGCAGGCGTTGAAAATGGAAGAGCTTGTTACGCGTCATTCAACGATCATGGATAAATATGATCCAAAAAAAGAAGTAGCTCTCGTGGTTGACGAATGGGGTGGTTGGTATGATGTTGAACCGGGCACCAATCCTGGATTTTTATATCAGCAGAACACGATGCGCGATGCCATGATTGCCGGAACCACATTGAATACGTTCAACAATCACGCGGATCGCGTGCGTATGGCAAACCTGGCACAGGCTATCAATGTATTGCAAGCGGTGATTCTGACTACGGATGAAAAGATCATCCTCACACCGACATACCATGTAATGGAGATGTACAACGTTCACCAGGATGCCAAACTCATTCCGGTTTCAGTAAGTACAAGTGACTATGTTTTAGGAACCGAAAAATTACCTGCTGTGTCTGCATCCGCTTCAATCGACAAAAACGGAGCTACACATATTTCTTTGGTGAATATTGATGCGAAGAATCAGCAGGAGATCACGCTGGATTTTTCAGGCTCTAAATACAAGACCGTGACCGGCCGCATGTTAACCTCCGGCAAGGTGAACGACTTCAATTCTGTGGAGTCGCCTGAAAAGATCAAACCCGTGGAATTCAAAGGAGCGAAGCTGAAGGAAGGTGGATTGACCGTAACGGTGCCTCCATTCTCTGTTATCGTTCTTGAATTAAAATAAGGAAGCGCACTACTCCCGCTGTGGAGTATTCTTTGACAAAGGTTCAAAGCGTATTAACCAATTCTTCAGATAAATCAGGGGAGTGTTTAATACCAGGGATGCGTTTGTCTTGTGTGTACAAACCAACGAAGGAACAGCGACCTGAAAAAACTAATTATCATCATACTATGATAAAACATAAGATCAATCTGATGCTCGTTTTGCTGATGCTTGCAACAGCAATTCAGGCACAAACCACGATCACGGTAGAAACCGATAAACCAAAGTTTGAAGTGAAACCTACGATGTGGGGCATCTTCTTCGAGGATATAAACTTTGGTGCCGATGGGGGATTGTATGCCGAAATGGTGAAGAACAGATCCTTCGAATTTGCACAGCCCCTGATGGCATGGAAGGAAGAGAAAAGCGATCGCTTTGCGTTAGCCTCTAATGCCGGAAAGATCCTGGTCATAAACACAGGCCTGGAATCAAATGAACGCTTTGCCCGTGTAACGGTGAATGCTGAATCAGGATATGCGATTACCAACGAAGGATTCCGTGGCATGGGTATAAAAAAAGGGGAACGTTATAACTTCTCTGTCTTGGCTGCACAGGTTGAGGGAAATACAAAACTCCGGATCAACCTGGTGGATGCGAAGGGAAATATTATTGGTGAAGGATCAGTATCGCCATCAGGTAAAGACTGGAAGAAATATTCCGCAAGCCTGGTAGCATCGGCCACAGACGCTAAAGGATCGTTGCAGATCTGGTTTGATGGAAAGGGAACAATGGATATTGACATGGTTTCACTTTTTCCTGCTGCTACGTGGAAGAACAGACCCGGTGGCTTACGTCAGGATCTGGTACAACTGCTTGCAGATATGAAGCCTGGCTTCCTGCGTTTCCCCGGAGGATGCATTGTTGAAGGCCGTGATCTGGCATCCCGCTATCAATGGAAGAAAACGGTTGGTGATGTCAACAAGC
>DASXWH010000031.1:0-16158 GCA_036503775.1 Ohtaekwangia sp. | reverse complement strand
ATATTGATCTTAAACAAGATTGATCTTTTTCAAAAAGAACATACCGAGGTTAACCTGGATGAAATGAAAGGATTTTACCGTCAGCATGGATTTGAAAATGTGATTTTTGTATCCGCTGCTACACAGGAAAATATCACCCCGCTGAAGCAACTGATCTTTGATCGTGTAAAGGAGAAACACCTCCAGATCTTCCCTAATTTTTATAAGGATGGCTATGAATTTTCTCCGTGGCCTACCGAGGCAACTTGATCAGAAATAATATTTTTTATCTTTGCGGCCGTTATTTTCTTAATTGGTCCCGTAGTTCAATGGATAGAATAGGAGTTTCCTAAACTTTTGATGCAGGTTCGATTCCTGTCGGGACTACAAAATAAAAATCAACGGCTACTCAGTAACCGTTGATTTTTTTATGGCAACTAAAAAATATCTCTAGTCTCTCAATTTTAAAGCGGCCTCTTTTTCTGCATCGAGGTATTGTACTTTATCTACGCTTACGGTGACAAAATAAACCTTGGCACCTTTTAACGTTCCAGGTGATTTATATTGTTCACTAACCGGATCTCCGCTATCGTATCCTACACAGAGCCCATCCCCTACCAATGTAAACTTCCCGACCTGTGATCGCATGGGGCCAGTAGCAACTACTGCATCATTGATATAGAGTTTCGTTGTTCCTATCGATTCATGATGCTCACCTGCTTTTTCCCGAATAAACTCCATCCCAACGGTGTACTTACCCGGTTTCAGCTCTGTTGAAACAAATTGCTGCTCTGGTTTTATGCCGAGGAAGTTATACACGTAGTATAATTTTTTATCCTTGATGAATAAACTATGACCACCAAACCGGGAACCATGAGCAAAGATAACACCACTGGCATCCGCGGTAACTTCAATATTAGCAATGATTTTGTAAGACCGTCCCCGGATGTTGGCCGCAACAGATTCAGGAATTGGACTGGCGTGAGGGTAGTATGTAAAATTTTCCCGCGGTGCTTCTTCCGTTGGCCGCTTGATCGTAAGCTGTTCTGTTGCTGTCCGGTCGTCCATGGGTAGAGCGAAGTTTTTCTGAGCTTCCTCCAACCATACTTTTTTAAGAGCTTCCAGCTTCTCCGGATTTTTCTTTGCCAAATCATTAGCCTCAGCGCGGTCTACATCTACATGATATAACTGCCATTGATCCTTATCGAAGTTACCTTTGCTGGTAAGCGGTGAGTGAACAGCAACGGCTTTCCATCCATCTTCCCAGATGGCACGAGTACCCAACATCGCGTAGTACTGTCGATGTTTTTGAGTTGGAGCATCTGGCGCAGCATTAAACGTGTACCGCATTGAAATTCCCGACAATGGAAATTGTTCAACGCCATGATATACGGCCGGCATTTCTACTCCACAGATATCAAGGATGGTTGGAACGATATCAACAGCATGATGATACTGATTCCGCACCTGGCCCTTTGCTTTAATCCCCTTAGGCCAGGAGATCACCAGCGGGTCAGCCGTGCCACCGGAGTAATTTGAATAACGCTTAAACATTTTGAACGGAGTTGAGAAAGCTGCCGCCCATCCCGTTGGATAATGTTCGTAGGTATCGGGTCCGCCTAATTTGTCAATCAGCTTCATGTTCTCACTTAGTTCATCTGGATAACCATTGAAGAATTTGTTTTCATTTACAGATCCGCTCGGGCTACCTTCTCCTGATGCACCATTATCCGCAGCATAAAGAATAACTGTATTCTCATACTGCCCTGTTGCTTTCAGGTGATCGATAAGTCGTCCAACCTGTGCATCGGTATATTCAGAATATGCGGCAAATACTTCACACAATCTGGAGAATAATTTTTTCTCATCAGCCGAAAGTGAATTCCAGGGACGAACAGCATCCGCTGGATTTGCCTGGTCAGGTGGCATGGGATTAAATTCCGTGAGCTTGGTCCCCTTCGGAAGTATCCCTTTTTCGATCATACGCGGAAGAACCCATGCACGGTAAGCATCATATCCATCATCAAATTTCCCTTTATACTTGGCGATGTAGTCTTGAGGAGCCTGATGAGGAGCATGATTGGCACCCGGGCAATACCACATAAACCAGGGTTTAGAAGGGTTGGCTGCCTTTTGATCATTCAGATATTTGATGGCCTGATCCGCCAGATCTTTTGAGAAATGATATCCTTCTTCAGGACCATAAGGCTGTTCAATATAATGGTTATCTTCTACCAGGTCAGGATAGAACTGATTGGTTTCTCCTCCAATAAAACCATAGAAGCGATCGAAACCCATCTGCACGGGCCATTGCTTTTTGCTTGCGCCCGAGGACAAGTCAGTTTCAGGAACGTTGTGGTTTTTACCCATCCAAAATGTGCTCCATCCATTGTCTTGTAATACCTGTCCAATCGTTGCAGCTTGTGCGGGAATCTGACTGCTATATCCAGGAAATCCATTTGCCCCCTCTGTTATCGATCCCATTCCGTTCAGATTATGGTTACGACCGGTAAGAATGCACGAACGCGTTGGTGAACACAGCGCAACGGTATGCCACTGCGTATACGTTAGACCGTCAGCGGCTAGTTTATCCATCGTAGGCATATTTACCCTTCCCCCGTACGGAGACCATGTTGCTAAGCCGGTATCATCATAGAGAATGAAAAGTATATTGGGTGATCCTTCGGGTGCTTTCTTTCGAATGTAAGGATTCCAATCCGGTGTTGATTCGCGCACATCAAGTTTAATGTCGCCTTTAAAGCCCGGTGGTTTTTCCTGAGCATTCAATGCTCCAGCCGCAAGCAGCAAAACCACTAAGAGAGGTCGTGTTTTTTTCATGAGGTGTGGGGGTTAATCTTTTTAAATTTAACCTTTAATATCAGAAGTGAGGCATAAGAGGAGTAAAGTATAACGCTGGATTAGCTAATTATGATTTGGATCATGCGTTGCAGGTTTTGCTTTGTTCAGGAAGTGTTTTATTCTAACCCGGAAAATATTCGAGACCTGCTGAAATCCCTGCTCCAGATTATTGCGGGAGTATTGATCGGTGTAAATGACTTCAAATCTCCATGTATATGAACTTCTGTAACCCATTCCCGCTCGGAAGCGCAGCTGATTAGCGTAACGTTCATCCAGTTGTTTATCGAGCACCCAGAAGATTTCAGCATCGATTAAACCATACAGAAGTCTGTTTTCAAAGATTGTCTTTTTGTTAATAGGGATAAGACTTTCCACCCGAAACCTTGTCCGGAGGCTGTGCGCCCATGTGGATGATTCCTGATGATACAGGTTTCTTTGTTCCACCTGTAAAAGACCGCGTAGTTGTACTCTGCGTTGTGGCGTAAAATGATACCGCATACCAAGAGCCGGTCGCAATTCATCTGAATTATAATCTTCACGCTGCAGTGTGGAAGAAACTTTGAGTGAAAACAAGACATCGATATGACGATCAATCGACCATTGTATAATCGGATTGATTTCGACCTCCCGCCATTTACTTTCTTTACTGATTATGGTATGGTATGAAAACTCGGAACTAAAAAGATAGCTGTTGGAAAACGGAAGGTTTAACGTGTAATCTGCCCAAAGCTGTGTGGACTGAGCATGCGCCCGATACGTAATGCTTAACCATACAATCACCAACAGATTTCGAAAACAACGCGAAGACGGGATATTTGTAATTAATTTTTTCACAGCGTTTTATTGAAGGCTAGGCCAAATGTCCATCCATCATACATAAGATTTAGTGCTATCTCATAGCCCTGGATTTTCAGCAGATTGTAGCTTTATTTTCTGATGCTTGCCTTTGTAAATCTCTTAAAAGACAAACAACAACTACCCTTTTTCAGTATGAATATAGTGTTATTTACCTGATCGCTGACTGCATTACACCAGCCACCGTGTCTCCTCAAAGTCTGAAGTTGTATATTAGTGGTCCATGTCTTTACAACTTCAGTTTATGATCCGTCTTCTTACTTCCCTTATCTTCCTTTCAGCTGTTTTCAGATCATACGGCCAGACTGATTCACTGACCATAAAACAGGCAGACTCTGTAAAACAGCAGGCGCAGGATCAGGTATCGGCTAAACAGTACAAAGAAGCAATTTCCACGCTTCAAAAAGCTATTGCACTCTATGAAGAAACTAATCATTTAAAAGGACAACTGGCTTCCTATTATTCATTGTCAGAAGCCTACTTTTTAAACTACGATGATTCGCTTGCTCTATCAACACTTACTCGTGGCGAACAGCTTGCTTTAGCCCGGGAAGACTCGTTTATGCTTTGCAAGTTGTCTGTTCGACACGCGAATTACCTCTACAGACTCGGGTATAATCAACAAGCCCTGGCCATGAACAAAGAAACGATAGCCCTGGCAAAAGCCTGTAACGATATTGTTGATGAAAGCTTTGCACTGAGTAACATGGGACTTGTATTGAAAGACATGGGTGAATACGACCGGGCTCTGGAAGTGATGTATGAAACGCTACGATTACGGGAAAGCAATCCAAAATTCTCCAAAAAGGATGTGTCCAGTATACTACTCAATATAGGTTACGTGCTGGATGTACTGAAGCGAAGTGATGAGGCACTTGGCTACTACAGACGTGCGCTGCAGCTGAAGATGCAAGATGGTGATAGCCTGGGTATGGCAAGAGTATATTCCAACATGGCCGTAATCCACAAGAACCGGAAAGAATATGAAACTGCATTGGTTTACATAGATTCCAGCAATCAGATCTATACAAAGGCAGGTCTCCCGGATGAATTTTATGTCAACTATACCAACATGGGGTCCATCTATAAACGCATGGGCGATGCGCTCCAGGGCGAGTTGTACTATAAGAAAGCGCTGGATATTGCCATCCGGACTCATGCTGTCCAGTATGAAGGTGATACATACCTGAATCTCGCTGCACTATTCTCTGAGCAGAAGACCTATGACAAAAGCATCAGCTATCTACAGAAGGCGCTTAGCCTGACTGACTACACTAAATCACCATTGTCGAAGTATGAAGTATATGGTGGCCTGAGTGAAGCCTATGCCGGAGCTGGAAAAATGAAAGACGCTTATGAAAACCTGTTGCTGGCTAACCAGTACCGTGATTCTGTATTCAGACAGGAACAACTCAAGGTAATTGAAGAGACCAAGGCAAGTTATGAAACAGAAAAGAAAGAGCAGCAGATCGCACTTCAACAGGAACACCTGGCCGAGCAACGTGCTCAACTGCGGCAGACATACAGCATTATCATTCTACTTACCGTAGTGGTTATCCTTGTTGTCATCATCTTCATCCTGGTGCGTGGTCGTTTCAGACGCGAACAAAAACTGCTGCATAAAGCAAAAGAACTTTCCATTCGCGAAGCGTACATTGAAGCATATATACAATCACAGGAAAACGAGCGAAAACGTTTTGCCCAGGATCTTCACGATGGCATGGGACAATTACTCTCATCGCTCAGACTTGTGCTCGGAACGGTCAGTCCGCAATCCACTACCCATGACCGTGTGCAGGTGATGGATAAAGCTGAACATTTATTGCAGGATATGCACCGGGAAATACGGAGCATCGCCTTTAACCTGATGCCACAAACACTTATTCAATCTGGTCTTATTGCCGCATTGAAAGAGATGGCTGCCAGGCTTAATCATTCCACGAATGTAACCATTAACGTTGGCGGCTTTGACCTCCCTGACAAACTCAGTGAAGTTCAGGAAATTTCACTCTACAGAATTGTGCAGGAGTGGGTAAACAATGTTATTAAATATGCAGCAGCATCGGTAATTGAAATTCAGTTTGTAGGTCATGACGAGGAAATCAGCCTGACCATTGAAGACAATGGAAGAGGTTTTGATCCCGGTGTGCTTGAGCATAGTGAGGGCAACGGATGGAAGAACATCCGTTCGCGTTCAAACCTGCTGAAGGGTGAGATCTTCATTGATTCGAAGGCCGGGCAGTCTGGAACAACATTCATGATCCGGTTGCCTGTGATGATCCGGGAAGAGACTGCTTCTCTTTCGGAAATAAGGTAATGTAAAATACCCATCAGCACGGATGCCGTACCGTTCGCATTGTACCTATTTTGGCTGAATGAGTGATTCTGGTATCTTTAGATTCTTCAGACCAAAGCTTTCGAAATTGAACACACGTATTTTACTTGTTGATGATCATGCCATTCTCCTGGATGGCGTGAAGAGTCTGCTTCAACAAGAAGAATATCTTGAAATTGTCGGAACAGCTTCCAGTGCTGAGGCAGCACTACAATTCGTAAAAGAACACGAGATCGATATCCTTATTACCGATTTCAATATGCCTGGAGCGGATGGATTATCACTTGTGAACATGGTTAAACGCATTCAGCCTGACATCAAAACAATTATTCTGAGCATGCACGATGAAGCGCATCTGGTTAAGGAAATTCTGAGATCCGGAGTAGCAGGATATGTATTGAAGAAAGATACACCCAAGGAGTTACTGACAGCCATCAAAGAAGTGATCGCGGGCAGAGTATATCTCAGCAGCGACATCAACAAGCTCCTCATTACCAATTTACATCAGAGCGATGAAGGCAGGTTACTCACAGACCGTGAACGCGAGATTCTGAAACTGATCGCCAAAGAGTATTCCAATAAACAAATTGCAGAAGAACTTTTCATCAGCGAGCGCACAGTAGAAACACATCGCAAAAATATCTTCCGGAAAACAGGCACCAGTTCCCTGGTGGGCCTGATCAAATTTGCTTACGCCAACAACCTGATCTAGAAACAGCCGGGTCTCAAAAGAAAAAAAGCCAGGTGTAAACACCCGGCTTTTCAATCCTAAACAAGCTACTACTTCAATTCTTTCAGGAACGCATCCGTATGAAAGGCCAGAAATTTACTGGCGCCTGCATACACACCTTCACTATACTTCCCGGCATCTACAGTGATCACCTTTGCATTTTTATTACTGGCGTTCTGCACGCTGTAGAATGTACCATAAATGGTGGATGTTCCCTGCGAAACACCGGCATTCGCAAAACTCTGCACTTTAGTATCCTCAATCACACCATCTATGGCAATGGGCTTGGCGAGGGTTCCGGTATATACGGAAGTTGCTCCTGCCCCCATCTTTCCATGATAAAAAGCCACCGTGCTCGCAACAACCGTTACGGTATTCTGACCCTTCATTTTGATCTTGGCATCAGATGCCATCGTAATCCCCTCAGAAGCAATGATGCGTAAGTTGGTTTTCACTTTAATGTTGGCCCCATTTCCCTGAAACGCATTCTGATCCTGAACAAAAAGTACGGTGATATCCACATTACCAATAATAGCATCATCGAGGTCTTTCGACATCTTCGCGTATTTCATTGCCTCATTTCCCAGGAAACCACCTTTATTCTCTTTACCATCCTTGCTTATTTTTTTTACGAAATACTCATAACCTACTGGTGTGGTGGTCATGACACCCGGAAGCTGTGCGAGACTAACCTTGCCACCCTGCATGCGTTCATATCCCTCGTAACTTTCAATTTTAGCAGCTTCGTCAGCAGTGATGATCGTCAGGCCTTTGGCTTTTAGCTTGTCGGTATACTCCTGGTAGAGCTTGTTGGTAATATCCAACACCGTCTTTTCATCAAGCCCTTCGAGCCCGATGGACAAGGAAGCAGATGCATCACCCTTTACTCCGCCACCCAACTGATGGCCGCCTTGCTTGAAATCTTCTTTCTCATTGTAAACCTGAAAATTCACATTGAAATCAGCGATGTAGATGCGCTTTGCATCTTTCGCTTTGTTCAATCCATACGACTGATCTTTGGGTTTAAATTCACCCAGTGTCTGCGCATTTGCACTAGTGGCGACCACAGCTGCCAACACGAGCAGTAAAAACATTTTTTTCATGAGCTGATAGATTTTGAATTGTTTGATTATTCGGAGGTACCTGAGTTGCCAAACCACATGCTGACAACTTCTGTAAATGTACCGGGCCATCACGCCTGAGATAAATACCGTGACGCTGGTAATTATGTATACCGGCCAGTACGGATGCCTGTCTGCTCGGATTTATTGAATAACACCCTGAAATGGATAAAAGGGATTTAAGTAGCCGCTAAGAACTAATTGGTCTTTCGATAGTTTAAAATCGCACAGGCATTCAGGAGCAAGCCAAAGCCGATGAGGTAAAACAATTCCATTTTTACCTGCGAAAGGTCACTGCCTTTCAGCACGATCAGCCTGACGACTTTGATAAAATGTGTGACAGGCGTCAGGTTTGACATCTGCCTTGCCCAGTCAGGCATACTATCAACGCTGGTGAAGAACCCACTCATGAGCATAAAAATCATCATGAAAAAAAATGCCACAAACATAGCCTGCAACTGACTGTTGCTGAACGTGGAGATCAGCAGGCCAAATCCCAGAAGAGCAATCAGGTATACCGCTGCAAAAAGATACAGCACAGGAATACTGCCTTTAGGAAAAATACCGTAGACAACATACATGGCAATAAGCCCCACAGTAAACACAGTGATACCTACAATCCAGAACGGAATGAGCTTACCAAGAATAAACTGCCATTTCTTAATCGGGGTAACATTGATCTGTTCAATGGTACCGATCTCTTTTTCTCTCACAATATTGAGTGCCGTAATAAATCCACCGATCAGCGTCAGGAGTAATACCAAAATACCGGGCACCATGTAATACTTGTATTCCCTTCGGGGATTGAACCAGTCTGAATAGGTTATATCGATAATAGAAGATGATGCAGCAAGGTTATCAGGCATTTTGATATTCACATCCAGTGAGCGGTTAAAATCCGCTATAACCATCACCAGATATCCACCACCAATAGATGCTTTCGTTCCGTTAATAGCATCCACAGACAGATTTACATGTTGTTTACCTTCACGTATCAGGTTGCGTTCAAATCCAGGAGGAATCTGCAATACAATATCAGCTTCACTTTTTTCAATCAGCCTCAGTGCTTCACGATAAGAATCCGAGTTACCAACGATCCGGAAATAACCGGATGATGCGATCTTGTTCACCAGCTTTTGGGAATAGGTGCTATGGTCCTGATCAACAAATGCAACGTTGATGTTCTTTACTTCAAAATTGGCTGCCAATGGAAGGATGACCAACTGTATGATGGGCACAGCAAACATCATGGCAATGATTGTCTTGTCCCGGAAGATCTGTCGGAATTCTTTCTGTAAAATAAAACGCAGAACTTTCATGACAATCTGATTTTAAAATTCTTCAGGGAAACCGTTAACAGAAAAACTGCCATGCCCACCAGGACCAATGTCTCTTTCCATACGTAACTAAAGTCCAGCCCCTTCAACATCACAGCTTTGATAATAATATAATAGTATCGGGAAGGCAGAATATGTGATATCGCCTGAAATATCCACGGCATATTTTCCAATGGAAACATAAACCCCGTCAGTATCATGGTCGGCAGCATCATGCCCATCATTGACATCAGCATAGCGGTCTGTTGAGAGTTGGTTTGATTTGAAATCAAAAGACCCAGCGACAAACAGGTAATAATAAAGAGTATACTTTCCGCAAATACGAGTATCAGACTCCCTTTGATCTGCACATCCAGCAGATAGACTGAAAGCAGTAAAATGATAATCAGGTTTACAATGGAGAGTACCAGATAAGGAACCGCTTTGGCCACAAGCACCATAATCGGCTTGAAAGGAGAAACCAAAAGTATCTCCATTGTTCCGAGTTCTTTCTCCCTTACTATAGATACCGATGTAAGGGCAGTACAAACGATCATAAAGATCAGCGCGATCACTCCGGGAATAAAATTGAGGGAGCCATTTTGTTCCTCATTGTACAGTTGCCTTACCTCTGGAATGATCTGATACGGTACGCGGGCTGTCGGATTTAATTGCTGTTGATAGTTGGTAAGGATAGCAGTGAGATAATTAACTACAATGGTGGCCGTATTGGGATCAGATCCATCCGTAATGATCTGAACCTGCGCCTTACCGGAATGACCAAGTTCGTTTCCGAAATTGGTCGGGAAGATGAGAGCACACTTGATACTACCTTCCTTAAACCTTTCTTCTATTTCAGCAAAATTCAGAACCGGAGCACTTACCAGGAAGTATGAACTTGTTTTGATCCGGTCAACGATTTGCTCAGATGTGGCATCCTTTGAATTGTCTAACACAGCGATACCTATATTTTTTACTTCGCTGCTTAAGGCATAGCCAAACAAAACAATCTGTGCAACCGGCAATCCAAACAGAATAAGAAGCGTTCGCTTGTCACGGAAGACGTGATAAAATTCTTTGCGGATAAAAGCGAGTAGTTGTTTCATTTATCTCAGGATCTTTTGGCTCTTCGTGCCAGTTGATAAAATACCTCATCCATGGAATGCGTGTTGAATTCTTTCTTGAGATTGGTTGGTGAATCCAGTGCCTCTACCCTGCCATCTACCATCACGGAAATACGATTGCAATACTCAGCTTCATCCATATAATGCGTGGTGACGAATACGGTGATTCCATCAGCAGCAGCCTCGTAAATGAGATCCCAGAACTGACGCCTCGTAACCGGGTCAACCCCACCCGTTGGCTCATCCAGAAAAACAATTTTAGGCCGGTGAAAAATAGCCACCGAAAAAGCAAGCTTTTGCTTCCAGCCCAGTGGCAGCTCACCTACAAGCTTCTTTGCTTCATGCGTGAGCCCCAATGTGTTGATCAGCTTTTCACCGCGGGCTTTTATTTCGGAACGCGACAAACCGTAGACTCCACCATAAAACTCGATGTTCTCCAGCACCGTAAGATTTTCATACAGAGAGAACTTCTGACTCATGTAGCCGATGTTGGCTTTAATTTTTTCCCGCTGCTTATACACATCGAAACCGGCCACGGTAGCCTCACCCGAGGTTGGATGTGAAAGCCCGCACAGGATACGCATGGCGGTGGTCTTACCAGCACCATTAGCACCCAGAAACCCAAAGATCTCTCCGCGGTCTACATCAAAGGAGATCTGATCAACCGCTTTGAAGTCACCAAATCGTTTGCTCAGGTTTTTACAGGTTATGGCCTTATCGTTAAGTACTGCTTCCATTTTATACCGGTAATTTTTCAGTTTCTCTCATCAGCCGAATGAAGCTGTCTTCAATGGTTGGCGTAATGCGCTTTACCTCGAAGCCCTGCGGCTGATACTTATATTCCAATTCCTGAAATATTCTGTCACTATTCTTGCTGTCGTGAAGTGTCAGGTGCAGATACTCACCAAAGGCATAACAACTATCAACAGCCGGGTCAACCCGAAAATCTTTCAGTAATTTGTAAATGTCATTTGCCCGGGCCGCAAATAAAGCGGAAGGAAAACTGTCAATAATATTTTGTGGTGTGTCGACTGACATGATATTTCCATTTTGAATCAGCGCAATCCGATCACACAATGACGCTTCATCCATGTACGGTGTGGATACCAGGATACTGATTCCTTGCTCCTTCAGGCGTTTGAGCATATCCCAAAATTCTTTTCTTGATACCACATCAACACCCGTTGTTGGCTCATCCAACAGGAGCACTTTTGGTTTGTGAATAAGTGCACAACAGAGCGCCAGTTTCTGTTTCATTCCACCGGATAGTTTTCCAGCAGGCCTGTTACTGAACGGTTTGATCTGCTCATATATATCCCTGATCAGATCATAATTCTCCTCAATCGTGGTGTGGAATACCGTAGCAAAGAAGCTGAGGTTTTCTTCTACTGTTAAATCCTGGTACAACGAGAATTTACCAGGCATATAACCAACATGTTTGCGTATCACTTTATAGTCTTTAATAACATCAAGACCATTCACGGTAGCAGTGCCACTGTCGGGCACCAGCAACGTGGTGAGTACCCGGAAAATACTTGTTTTACCGGCACCATCGGGACCAATCAAACCAAACAACTCACCCTTTTCTACAGCAAAAGACACATCGTTGACAGCCTTCACCTGACCCTTGTTGTATGTCTTGACAATATTATGTAATTGAACGTCTGACATCTCTTATTGAAATCCGATTTCACCGTACATACCGATTTTATAGGAACCATCGTTACGAACTTTTACTTTGATGGCATATACCAGGTTGGCTCTCTCGTTTTTAGTCTGAATCGTTTTAGGCGTAAATTCAGCTTTGTCATTAACCCAGGTAACAACACCTTCATTTTCTTTAAATCCTCCACTCCCATCATCCGTAAATACCTTTACTTTCTGATCAAGCTTTACCTGCGACAACTGGTCACCGGTAATGTACGCCCGAAGAATGATGGAGGAGAGATCAGCAATTTTATACAGCGGTCTTCCCGGAGCGGTCATTTCATATTGTTCTGCGTATTTACTTAAGACCGTGCCCTTAAGCGGATTGGTTATTATACATTTATTCAACTGATCATTTACCTCTGTCAATTGCGCATCTACCGTCCCAGCCTGTTCATTCAAAGAGGTTGTTGTAGTTTGTAAGGAGCTCTCCTGCGCGCTGATTTTTGCCTGTAGCGTGGTTACTTTCGCATTGGCATCATCGAGCTGTTTCTGTGTAGCTACACCACCTTTTACCAGGTTGGCTGTCCGGTCGCGATCAAGCACAGCATTGGCAAGTTCTTTTTTCAACGCATCAGTTTGTATACCAGACTGAGGTCGACCACTCAATATGGCTTTTTTATTCTGCAGCAATTGCAGTTTGCGTGCATAGATCTGTGTGCTGTCTATATGGCCAATGATTTGTCCAGGACTCAACTCCTGACCTTCTTCAATATTCAGTAGCAGTATCTTTCCGTTAGCTTCTGCAGATATAATGGTTTCCACCGCTTCAAATGAACCAGCAGCATCATGGCTCATTCCTGTATCATCACAGGAGTCAAGACTCAGCAATAGTAAGAGTGGAAATATCATGTTCCTGGTTTTCATAGTATTCATATTAATTTCCTGTGATTGTATTTTGTTCAGAAATTGTCATCAGCAATTGCATTTCATGTAACGCTTTTTGCGAACGGGATTCGCTTTCTTTTTCCGTTGCATTCAAAAGATCAGTCAACGAACCTGAGCCCGAGGTGTATTTCACCTGATAGCTTTCACGGATACTTTTTCGTAAGCCTACAATTTCTTCATCTTCAGCAAGAATGGCCCTTTGCTTTTCAATGTTGGCTGATGTCTGCGTCACCTGGAGTTTCGTATTAAACAAGAAAGTTTCTTCCTGCAGATTGATTTTATTCAGTGCCAATTGTGTTAGCTGTCTTTCATTACCACGCTTATAAAATCCACTGATATTCCAGGAAGCACTTATCCCTGCCACGCCAATAGAAGTAGTACCATTGTCAGCACCGATACCGGGTGTAAGCATCACACCGGCCCCGAGCAAACCAATCTTAGGCATCAGGCTTACCTGTTGCATACCATACTGTGCATTGACAACGTCCCGTTGACTTTTATAGAGCGAAAGCTCGGGTCGTATAATTTGAGGTTCAGGAAGGGGATTGATCAATACCGGCTTTTGCAGGGTGATCTTCGAATCGATCTTTGCACCAATCAGCAAAGAAAGCATCATCACATATCCCTGGCGCACATATTTCAATTCTGTTTTTCGTTGGTTCAGCTTTAGTTGTTCAACTTTAATTTCATCCAGGTCGGTTTTGTACACCAGTCCGTTATCGTTCAATTGCTTCACCCGGTTGATGTTGTTGCTCAAAATTGCATTCTGTGCTTCCAACTGTATCAGTTGTTCATCTACCAGCAAAATGCCGAAGTACAGTTGGTTTACTCTGGAATGCAGATCGTAGATAGCTACATCGACAGAAGCTTTCTCCGCTTCGGAAGAAGCTGTGATGATTTTCTTTTGAGTTCGGTTTGCACCGCCATCCCAGATGGTTTGATTTAACTGAGCCAGACCTATGAATTTAAAATCACCACTGCTTCCACTATCGCTACCAGGGGGACCAAAAGATGGTAGTTCGCCAAAAATATAACCTTCTATGGCTGTGACGCTCAGCTGAGGCAGATAAGCTTTGCCTGCATTACTTAATGTATACTCCTTTGTTTTTTCAATGAGCTCATACTGTTTTACCAAAGGATAATTTTGGTTAGCCAGTGTATAGCAGCTATCAATAGTAAGTACCTGGGCGGTGGCGGCCCCTGCCGTTGCCAGCGAATACATCACAACGACTATGTATTTCCGTATCATGTTTTATCAGTTTACGTTATCCGTATATCAATTCGTTTTAAGAATGGTATTTACCCAGGCGGGTATAAGTACTTTTCGCTCCAGCATCATCTTTTGAAAGATCTTTTCGTTAACCAGCCCGGTTTGAAGCATAATGGGTTTGGCAACAAAAGGAAAGATTATCATTCCCAACAAGCTGATTAAGAAATGTATCGGGTTAATATCCCCGCTTGCCTCTTTCAACTGCTGCATGAAATGCGATTGGAATATGATCTTGTCAATGCGGGCAGTAGAAACGAATTCAAAGTTCTTTTTCCTGACTTCATTTAAAATGAATGTTGGCAGATCAGGATTCTTCGTAAGAAAGTCGATGTAACAATTTACCACCCCATCGATTTTCTGGTGAAGTGTTGTAGTCTCATCTTTTAAGACCGGAGCCAGCGTGCCGAATATCTGCTGAACCTTCTCCAGCATTACCACATTAAAAAGATTCTTTTTACTGCGGAAATAGTAATTCACAAGCGCTACGTTAGTCCCGGCCTCTTTCGCTACATCACGTATGGTAGCGGCCGAGAATCCTTTTTCCAGAAAAACCAGGTGAGCTGCTTCCTTGATCTTATTTTCTGTTGTAAGGGGGTCCGTTTTTGCCATAGTCCAAAATTTCCTGAAGCTAATCTATCCGTAAAATCAAAATTAAACAAGTGTTTAAATCAACGATTTAAACCACAACAGGGTTTCAACTCCGGCATTTTTTCCGGGATTGCCATGACTAGAGCATGTATTGAAGAAATCTGGCAGGTTGAAAATTGCCGTAGGGGATCATTAACGATTGTCTTTAAAAAGAAAAAGCCCCTTTTTAAGGGGCTTTTATGACTGAATTTTTTGTCTTACCATTTCTTGTTGTAACCACCGCTATTCGAGCGGTTCCCGTAGCCGCCTCCGCGATTGCCATAACCACCACGGTCTGAGTCGGTCTTCGGACGAGCTTCGTTTACCACAAGGTCTTTTCCGATAAAATTGTATCCATTAAGTTCATTGATTGCATTCTTGGCAGCAGTTGCGTCTGCCATCTCAACAAAACCAAAACCGCGGCTGCGATTTGTCTCTTTGTCCATGATGATCTTCACTGAAGATACTTCGCCATGCTGTTCGAATAGTTCTCTTAATTCATCTTCTGATGCTTTAAAGGGGATGTTTGCTACGTAAATGTTCATTGTAAAAATTAATAAATGATTTAAACTGAGGAGATTTTAAGAGACTACGAAGGGCAGAACCAGACGCAATAATTAATTGTCCGCAATTGATTGTCAAAGGTACCACCATCTATGCATAAATCCTATTAACCTTATTTTGTCCTTGTCAGATGATGTACTGTAATCCACTTATACAGCAATAATATCCACTAATAGTCCTACCTTTGAGCACTTTATTAATCTATTGAGCCAAAGTCAACCGATTTCCTCTACTTCATCCCTTCTGATCGTTCTTTGGAAATACTTTATTAAGGCCTGAGAATTTAACTCGCAAACAGCCATTAAATGGCTGTTTCAGCGTGTCGATGCTCCGTGTAATTAAATCGGGAATAAACTAATTTTATCCAATACCTATGGCCGAAACATTCAGCAAGAAAGAAAAAGAGAAGAAAAAGCAACAAAAAAAGAAAGAAAAGGAACAACGCAAAGCTGATCGTAAAGCAAGTAAAAAGACTGGTCAGTCATGGGAAGACATGATTGCCTACACGGATGAAAACGGAAACTTATCATCAACCCCTCCGGATCCCAATAAAAAGCACGTAATAAACGAGAATGAAATTATCCTGGGCTCAAGAAACATTGAGGGTATGATAACAAACCCGGCAAGAAAAGGGCGCGTTACCTACTTCAACAAGGATAAGGGATACGGTTTTATAAAAGACCTAAAGACACAGGAAAGCATTTTCGTTCATATTAACTCACTTAGCTTCGAGATCAAAGAAAACAACATGGTTTCATTTGAAGCTGAATCAGGATTCAAAGG
>DASXWH010000030.1:0-38901 GCA_036503775.1 Ohtaekwangia sp. | reverse complement strand
CTTGTTGTTGCTGGCGGTTACGGTGAGAATATCCCGTGCGCGGCCTTCCTGAAATTCAAGGTTAATAATTTTATCTTCAAAACTTTTCATGCGGATACGGCCGATGACGCGTTCAATATTTCGTGGCTCCAGTTCGGAGAGTTTGGTAGGTATGTAGATATAGAGCCTTGGTTTCTCGCTACCCAGCGGAATACCTTTCAGTAACTGTGACAGCAGCGGTTCAATAAAATTATGCACGTATCCATAGGCCAGGGCATAGGGCAGGGAAAATTCTTCTTCTTCAAGTCGTGAACTGAACTCAGAAAGTAATGCCGTAACAGCCGTTGAGATCAGTCCGAGTACCACCGTGATGGGTTCCGGATCAAACGGGGCGCCTTTCCAGAAAAGCCAGCACATAGCTATGACAAACGTACTCACCCAGAGCAGGATCATCAGACCTTTGGAAATGAGCTGTAATTTCATGTATGGAATGTACTAAAAACCTGCTTCTTGCTGACATAGGGTTGTCACTTCTGCATCGTTTCTTGCTGAAAAGAAATTGAAATGGAACCTTTAAAAGAAATGTTTAACCGGAAGTTCTATGCGAAGCTCGGGCAGGAATTTCACAACGCGCATACACCCTTCAATCCTGCTGCATTCGTAAAGGACGTCACCTTGAATCTGGAGACTCTGTCATTGAATCAACGCATGCGAAACACGTCCGTGGTTTTGCAAAGGCATCTTCCGGAGGATTATTCCAAAACGATCCATATTATGATGAAGGTAATTCCTAACCTGAATAAGGGATACACCTCATTGGTATTTCCGGATTATGTAGGTCTTTTTGGAATCGAGCATTTCTCCGTGTCAATGGAAGCGCTGAAATTTTTTACATCATTTGGTTCCTCAGAGTTTGCTATCCGGGAATTTCTGAAGCGCGATTTTAAAAAGACCTTACAGATAATGGAGGGTTGGTCGGTGGATAAGGATTCTCATGTCAGACGCTTGGCCTCAGAAGGAAGCCGACCCCGGTTGCCGTGGTCATTTAAACTGGAAGAGGTGATCCACCACCCTGAAGCCACAAAAGCTATTCTTGAAAATCTGAAAGCCGATGAAGAACTCTATGTACAAAAGTCGGTAGCAAATCACCTGAACGATATTTCCAAAGATAACCCGGAGTATGTGCTGTCACAGGTTAAGAAATGGGATAGATCGAATGAGCATACCGCCTGGATCATCAAACGTGCCTGTCGTACGCTGATCCGGAAAGGTGATAATGCATCCCTGGCGGTATTTGACTATTCTAAAAAAGTAAAAGTTGAAGTGAGTGAGTTGAAATTAAATTCAGCCACAATACGATTGAATGATGTTCTCCGGTTTGATTTCGATCTGGTTTCCAAAGCCTCTGTAAGCCAAAAGCTGGTGATTCACTATCGCATTCACTACCGTAAAAAATCAGGTGGATTGTCACCCAAAACCTTTGCCTTGAAGGAAATAACACTTGAACCCCGAGCCTCGATAAAAATTTCAAAGCATCAGCGTTTTGAAGATTTTACAACCCGTAAACATTTTGACGGGCAACATATCCTGGAGATTCTGGTGAACGGAAAGGTGATGCAGGCGAAGAAGTTTATGTTCCGGAGATAAGCCAGCGGTCAGAATACAACAGACATTACCACTTCATCGAGGAACCGGTTTTCACTTTTGAGAAAGGTATATTTTCGGTAGATACCTTCTTTTTCAAACCCCGCTTTTTCATACAGACGGATGGCCTTTGTATTTACAGTGGCCACGCTGAGTTCAACACGTAAAAAAGACTGGCTTTTCGCGAATTCTATAATTTCATTCAGCATGCGCAGTCCATAACCTTTACCACCATGCGATGGGTGAATAGCAAGCCCTCCCAGGTAAGCGATGTGTGAAGTACGGTGCGCCAGCGGGATCAGCTTGAACATTCCTGCATCTTCAGTTGAATCATGATAGATGTATTTGATCCCGGAGGTGATCAGGTCATGAAAGATCGGTGCAAAAGCAGTCTTGTCCATCGGTTCATACAGCAAATAGGGATTTACCTGCGGATGCATGTAGAGGTCGTAAACAAAATCAAGATCGTTTGGGTTAGCTGGGCGGATCATAACTAAAGACCGAGTACGGATTTTAATTTGGTATAACCGGTTTTGCTTAACGGAACGCGTGTTCCGCTTTTTAGCAAGGCTACATGTGTATCTTTTTCCAATGGCTCTATGCGTGTGAGCTGATTAAGTTGAATAATATAGGAACGATGTACACGAACAAACTGATCGGCATTCAATGACTGTTCATAAAAGCCCATGGTCTTCTTTTTCAGGAACATCTCTTTCAGGGTAAAGATCTTCACGTAATCATCATACGCTTCAATGTATTGAATCTCATGAACGGGTATGATCCGGATGTTGCCGCCTTCCTTAACTACTACGCGATTACGTTCTTCGGGCTGTCGTATTTCTTCAGTCAGCAATTTAGCCGGTTGCTCGCCTTTGGATTGCTGCAGTTTCCATTTTTGCATGGCTTTATCAAAACGGTCTTTACTGAACGGTTTCAGCAGGTAATCGATGGCATGGGCTTCGAAAGCCTTCATGGCATATTCATCAAAGGCTGTAGTAAAAATTACGGCTGGTGGCGTATCAATCAGTTCCAGCATTTCAAAGCCATTGATCTTCGGCATCTGTATGTCCAGGAAAATAAGATCGGGTTTATGCTGGGTAATTGCCTTTACACCTTCAAAGCCATCGTTGCACTCCTGTACTACCTCAATATCTGCATAGGCCTGAAGGTATTCGCGTGTAATGCTGCGGGCCAGCGGTTCATCATCGATAAGTATAGTTTTGATCATGCTTTCTGCGGAATAGTGACTTCAGTGATAAATAGTTGATTTCCTTCCTGACGCGTGGTCAGTAAATTATTGCGTGCATATAATAAGTATAACCTGCGTTGAATTCCGGTGAGGCCGAAGCCAACACCTTGTTTCGGTTGTGTCGTCTCTGCATCAAACGGATTCTCAACAGTAACAACGAGTTCATTTTCTTTAGCCTGTGCTCTAATGCGGATAATAATCTCTCCGGTCGTGTCGTACAATCCGAACTTGATGGCATTCTCTACCACAGGCTGAAGCAACAGCGAAGGAAGCATCATGCCGGAGGCAGCCTCGTCTTTTTCAATTTCGGTTTTCATACGATGACCAAAACGTACTTTTTCAATTTCCAGGTATAAGTACAGATGGTTCAGTTCTTCTTCGAGTGTTACCAGTTGCTGGTTATCGCGTTTGATCGTGCCCCGTAAGAAATCAGAAAGTTGCTGGATCATTTTACGGGCTTCTTCCGGTCTTGATCCCGCCAGTGCACTGATGGAGTTAAGACTGTTGAACAGAAAATGCGGCTGAAGCTGTTGCCTGAGTGTAGTAAGTTCAGCCTCACGTGCCAGCTTGATCACATCCTGCTCCCGGCTTTCACTGGCGCGCTGATCCTGGAAATAAAACCAGATCCAGCTGATGGTGCCCATCATGCTGATCATGATCCAGATAAAAAGACCCCTGAAAATATAGGAGCCCGCCAGGTATGTAAGGTAGGGTTGATTATCCGGAAGTAAATACGTTGTAACGATGAACCGGTGAGCAACCACGCATAGTATGGCGAGTGCAATACTCCAGGCGATCATCTGGAAGGAGCGTTTTAAACTCGGCTGGTAATACCGTACGCTGTTATGCATAATTTGTCCGGCAACGGCTACCAGTACGATCATCGTAGTTGCGTCTTGCAGGGCAACTACCCAGCTGAAGTCAAAAGCATCGGTAATGGCATAGGCTTCTATGCTGATAAGCACGAGCCACCAGGCTACATAACCCAGTGTAAGTTTACTGGAAAAAAATTTAGACGAAGCAGGCACGCGAGGGTTAAAGGTTTTTTTGGCTGCTGACGATTTCAGTTCACTGAACTTGTATTCAACTGCAATTCAACAGCCCTGCGGTGGACAAAGTTAATGTAAGATTTGGCTTCAGCCATTTCCCGGATGTTTGAATATAGTTCCATGCCATCCTCCAGATCTTTGAGGGGGATCAGTTCAGGTACATTGATAAATTCCCATTGAACATGCTGGTTCCGGTCATTCAGAAAAGAATCTTCTTCCGCCAGGCCGATCATGCGTGCCTTCAACAGCGCTTCTTCCTGGCAATCGGCTGAGATCAGACGGAGCTGCTCATCAAACTGTTTTTTCTCCTGATTCTCAGCACTGATGCCGAATACGATTTTTGCGATGTACCAGTTCATAAGGAATGCCTGAAGGATAATGAGGAATGAATACATGTTACGTTAGTCATCATGGGTCAATAAGTCGTTGGTCTTCGATAGGGTATGGTGTACGGCTTACCTCGTACAACATACCGTGGTCCTCGTCAATAACTTTTAATATCTATTCCGCCAAAGATGCATGTACCTTTCAATACCAGTACCTTTTCGGTATCCGATGTGAGTGCGGCCGGATTCCGCTTATCGTCTATTCCACCAAAGATGCATACCACTTCATCGGTATGAATTCTCCAATTGGCGGGAACAATCAGTTTTGCTCCACCAAAAACCTGAACAAGTTCTAATTGAATCCGTCCCTGAATATCGGCCTGAGTAAAATTGATCTCTGCACCTCCGAAAATGGTTACGGCTTCACCACCTTTAAAATCCTTGGATATGATCACTTTTTTAGCGCCTCCGAAAATGGTGACCACTTCCATAAAGTCACTGTCTGAAGTGAAGGCACCGGCCTGACGTTCATTGTGTTTGTCTTTCCAGCGGGTCCATGCTTCACTGGACCTTTGCTTCGAACGGAAAATCATGACCAGACCAAAGGCGATTATTAAGACAGGCCAGAAGAATTCATCAAATGAATAGTCATTCAATATGTGACCAACCAGGAACAATGTTCCTATACCGGTGGGGATCATCCAGTACCAATCTTTGAACTGGTGACGTGCCCCGATGTAAAGACCAACAACAATAGGGATCATCGGCCAGCTGAAGATCCAATTGGGAAGATCAACACCGGTTCGGTCAATTAAAAGCAATGACCCTACGATGACAATGATGATCCCCCCCAGGGCCCTTCCATTTCTGCCGGATGAACTCCTGTCATCGGGTTTGTTTGGATTTGTTGGTGCCGGGGTAGTGGGGTATATGCTTTTGTTTTCAGTAGTGCTCATAAGAATTTTTTGTATTTAAATAAACCGTATTGATTAGTGACAAACATCCTTTTTTTGTGAACGAAGGATCATGAAAAGACCGATGAAAATGATCAGAACAGGCCAGGCTATGTAGGCGGAAAAGCCTTCTACAAATTCTTTGGCCAGAAAGATTCCGCCAACTCCGATCATGAACAGCCAGCCACCGTCACGAAAATTGTTTTTAACACCACTGAAAATACCCAGGGTGATCAATAACATCTGCCAGGTGAATAACCATTCGGGTAAATCCGCTCCAACATTTTTCGCCAGCAACAATATACCGGCAATGACGATGATTGTTCCGCCAGCCACACGGCTAACATGTTTACGGTTTCTTCTTTCAATGGATTTAGCCTCGTGGGTTGAATTGTGGTCCATATATTCCTGGGTTTTCATGGTTTTTTCGTGATTGATAGTCAAATGTACGGTCGCAATTCAGGTCTGACCATGATCATTAGGCAGGCACAGGAGGCCGGTAGGTGAATGGCGGATGGCAGTCGGTAAGAATTTTTACAAAAAAATAACCCCCCGATGCAATCGGGGGGCAGAGAGGGTCTTGGATATCTCACAATAACCCAGTCTAACCAAAACCATAACAAAGGTGGCGAGGCAAAGTTTAGGGTGCCTCACATAAAAAGGGGATTTTCCAATACGGTTACAACATGAATAATTCCTGAAAACAGGCTAAGGTGATTCCTGTATTGCTGGTTATTTATTGGTTTAAACATTAGTTATCTTGAGGTATTGTCCGAAACACAACCGGAGAAATGATAGTCAGGATTATAATCGGTAAGGCATGATCTCAGTTTTTATTGTTGATGATCACAGTATGGTGGTGGAGGGAATTCGTTCGCTGCTCGCACAAGATAATTCCATCACGTTTGCCGGTCATGCGGCTTCGGCAGCAGATTGCCTGGAACAATTGATTCAGGAAGTTCCGGATGTTATCCTGATGGATATCAACCTGCCGGACAAAAGTGGTATTGAACTGTGTAAAGAAGTAAAGAAGTTATATCCCCAGGTGTACATTCTGGGGCTCAGTACTTTCAATCAGCAAAGCTTTATCAATTCGATGATGGACTTTGGTGCTTCCGGATACCTGGTTAAAAATGCTTCCCAGGAAGAATTGCTTGAAGCCATCCATACGGTGGTGAAAGGTGTGAAATATTTAAGTGAGGATGCAGCCGCTATGGTTCGCAGCAAAAGCGATCACAATACCTTGCCCGTAATTACCCGCAGGGAAAAAGAAGTGCTGGTGCTGATCGCAGAAGGATTGACCAATGCGGAGATCGCTGACAAATTATTTATCAGTGTTACTACCGTGGATAGTCACCGGAAAAACCTGTTGGCAAAATTCAATACCCGTAATACAGCGTCCCTGGTGAGACTGGCTATGCTGGATCAGCTGATCTGATTAAACCAGCTTGTGAAGTTGTGCATACTGCAGCAACATAATGGTCTTCGCATCTTTTATTTCACCCCGTGCTACTTTATCCAGCGCGTCTATGAATTTCAGCTCAAGCACCTCAATGTTTTCATCTTCATCAACACCGCCACCTTCATTTACTTTCTGCTGACTGGAATAGGAGGCCACGAAGAAATACAGGATCTCCGTTACACTGCCGGGTGACATATATGATTCAAAAATCTTCCGCACATCTGTAACACGATATCCGGTTTCTTCTTCGGTTTCCCTCCGGATGCAATCTTCCGGATTGTCCTGGTCAAGTAGTCCGGCACAGGCTTCGATCATCATGCCGTCAGCATTTCCATTTACATAGGTGGGTAACCTGAACTGACGGGTAAGGATGACGGTTCCCTTTTCAGTATTATACAATAGGATGACAGCACCATTGCCACGATCATATGCTTCGCGGCTCTGTACATGAACATTGCCTTTTTTGGTTTTTATTTCATAGGTGTAGCGAAAGAGTTTGTACCAGTTGTCAGATAGTAACTTCTTTTCAAGGATCTTGATCATGGAGTCTTTTTGAAGTTGATGTTAATAAAGCAAACCGTAATCACAGCAAGGTAAAACGTTCTTACCTGTCCTCGGCTTTTTTGGTGATGATGGATTTGAGAATTCAATGTGCGCCTGCCAGCCGCTTATATATTTCCAGGCATACCCATGCATCGGTGGCCGCGTATTCCAGTTGCTTTTCAGTAAGCGTAGGTGCTTCCCAGTTTGATGTTTGTGCGCTTTTGGAAATTCTGAATCCCAGCAACAGACCGGTAAGTTTCTTTACGCTTTCTACCTGATATCCTGCCTTGCGCGCAACAGGTGCCAGGTCTACAAAAGAAGCCGGTTGAAATTTATTGAACTTTTGAAGTGCCTTAATGTCGTCATGAATAGCGACACCGGCCTTGATGATGTCTTTATTTTCAAAGATCGAGGCGATTTCATCAGTTACACCCGTATGGTGTGTGCGGATCAGGTAAACTTTGTGGGGAATGGCCAGTTGAATCAATGCAACTTTGTACGACTGACCTTTCTTGAAGCTGGGTCTGGTCTCGGTATCAAATCCGATGACATCATGTTTTTCGATCTCCTTAACCACTTTGGATATTTTATCCAATTCGGTGATGACATGGACTTTTCCATCAAATGACTTTAAGGGAAGAAGGTTAAGCTCCTCTGCCGAAATAGTGGTCTTGAATTCTTTCTGATCTTGAATCGACCCATTATGATGGTCAGGTGACAATTGCATCAAAAAATCAGGTAATATCCTGTGTTAAAAAATCTTTCTTCATGGCGTAAGGGCCTGCCGGTTGAAGCCGGCTCCATCGGCACGGGGGCTTAAGTTAAATTAAATTCGTGTTACCTGCTCAGGTACTTTTCAGGTATTATTCCAAACCTGCAAATCTTGATCAATTTTTACTATTTTGAGCCGGTTTAAACCTAAGCGAATGTTAAACTCCCTATTCCGGAAGAAGCCTTTGGACACCATTTTGAAGGATGCAGAGCAAGGTGCTGATGGTCATGGAAGTCATCTGAAGAAAGTGCTGGGAGTGCGTGACCTCACCTCCCTGGGGGTTGCCGCAGTAATTGGAGCGGGCATATTCTCTACGATTGGACAGGCCTCCTATGATGGCGGACCCGGGGTGATTTTCCTCTTTTTGATTACGGCTGTTACCTGCGGATTTACCGCATTGTGTTATGCTGAATTTGCTTCCCGGGTACCGGTTTCCGGCAGTGCGTATACCTATTCCTATGTCACGTTTGGTGAAATGGCAGCCTGGGTAATCGGCTGGGCCCTGATCCTTGAATATGCTATTGGTAACGTGGTCGTATCCATATCCTGGAGCAGTTATTTTGCCAATCTGCTGGAAGGTGTTGGCCTTCATATGCCGACCTGGCTGGCAACTGATCCGAGCACTGCAAAAGTTGCCTTTGAAGAAGCGGTTAGTGCCGGAAAGCCTACCGCAGAATTAGCATGGGCTACAGCTCCGGTTATTGGTGGTTATAAGTTCATCTGTAATCTTCCAGCCTGCATCATTGTATTGCTCATCACGATACTTACCTATATAGGTATTAAAGAAAGCCGAAGCAGTGCAAATTTTATGGTGCTGCTGAAGCTGGTGGTGTTGGGAGTAATTGTCGCGATAGGCGTATTCTATATTGACAGCGATAACTGGACACCCTTTATGCCGAATGGATTTTCTGGGGTTCTAAAAGGTGTGTCTGCTGTATTCTTTGCGTACATCGGTTTTGACGCGATATCCACAACGGCTGAAGAATGTGCTAATCCGCAGCGTGACCTTCCCCGTGGCATGATGTACTCATTGATCATCTGTACCGTGATTTATGTGGTGGTTACGCTGGTGATAACCGGTATGGTAAATTATTCTGAATTTGATAACGTAGCCGATCCGCTTGCCTATGTATTTGAAAAGATCAATCTCAGTAAAATAGGATTCTTTATCTCCGTCAGCGCTGTAGTGGCGGCAACGAGCGTGTTGCTTGTTTTTCAGATTGGTCAGCCGCGGATCTGGATGAGTATGAGCCGCGATGGATTATTGCCGAAGCGTTTTGGAAAAATACATCCGAAGTTTCACACGCCTGCTTTTTCAACTGTGCTGGCCGGACTTATGGTGGCCTTCATTTCTCTTTTTGTAGAAAGTGCGTTAATGACGGATCTTACCAGCATCGGGACTTTATTTGCTTTTGTACTGGTATGTGGTGGAGTGCTGATGCTGCCTCCCAAAGAGAAGAAGGAAGCAGGTAAGTTCAATCTTCCTTATCTGAATGGTCAATGGATCGTACCGATACTCTTTGGTGTTTTCCTGTTTGGATTTCGTGATCGTCTGTCAGATTCTATAACCAATATCAGTCACGAGTCACACCAGGAAATTTTATTCCTTGTTTTCATCTTTATGGCAACCGCCATTACCATTGCTACCATCATGCGTAAGTTATCACTCATCCCGGTGTTGGGTATGTTGTGTTGCCTGTACCTGATGATTGAAATTCCGGCCCGCAGCTGGGGTGTATTTTTTGGCTGGATGATTTTCGGTCTGGTTATTTATTTTTGCTACGGATACTGGAAAAGTAAACTGATCACGGATAATCGCAAATAACGAATGGGGGTTTATTTCATTCGTTTATTTCATAACCGATAGCCTTGTTGCTCCCTCTTTTTTTTAATTACCTTAGAATCACTTTCGCAGACCCTCATGCAGAAAATTCTCGGCCGGTATGATCGTGTTGATTTGCCTGAATTAGGGCTTAAAAACATTCATGCCAAAATTGATACCGGGGCCTATACTTCAAGCCTGCATTGTCATCATGCATCCATTGTAGATGGAGCACTGGAATTCGTATTGCTCGATGAGGAACACCCTGAATTTACCGGTATCAAATTCCGGTTTACGCAGTATGAGATCAGGAATATCAAAAATTCTTTCGGAGAAGTAGAGCGCAGATTTGTGATTATTACAACCCTGAAAATTTTTAACGAAGAAATAACTACTGAATTTTCTTTAAGCAACCGGGGTTCTCTTAAATTTCCGATATTAATAGGAAGAAAGATACTTCGCGACCGCTTTCTGATTGATGTAACGAAAAAGAATTTATCCTATCGGGAAAAAAGAGCTGCGCGAAAAGCATTACGAAAGAAAAGTCCGAAAGTCGGGAAGTTCGAAAGACCGAAAGACGGACAAGTATAACTACTCTGCTTTCGGACTCCCTTCTTCCGTACATTAAACCTGAGATCATGAACATCGCTATACTTTCCCGTAACCCGAAGTTGTATTCAACCAAACGTCTCAAACAGGCTGGTGAAGCCCGCGGACATAAAGTGGAAATCATTGACCACATGAAGTGTGTGCTGTTTATTGAGAAAAAAAATCCAGTTGTACTCTACAATGGAAAACGGCTGGATTACTTCGATGCCATCATTCCGCGCATTGGCGCTTCGGTTACATTTTATGGTGCAGCCGTAGTGCGTCAATTTGAAATGATGAAAGTATTTACGGCCATTGAATCACAGGCACTGATTCGGTCACGGGATAAACTCAGAAGTCTTCAGATCCTTTCACGTGCCGGATTAGGCTTACCTAAAACTATTTTCATGGATTATTCACGTGATACGGAAGGAGTCATTGAAGCGGTAGGTGGTGCTCCGGTAGTTATTAAATTACTGGAGGGTACACAAGGGCTCGGTGTTGTACTGGCTGAAACAAAGAAAGCCGCGCAGTCGGTAATTGAAGCTTTTCATGGTTTACATGCACGTATTATTGTTCAGGAGTTTATCAAAGAATCAAAAGGAACGGACATCCGTGCCTTTGTTGTGGATGGTGAAGTGGTAGGTGCCATGAAAAGACAGGCCACACGCGAAGGTGAGTTTCGTTCGAACCTTCACCGTGGTGGCGTGGCTACGGTAGTAAAATTAAGTCGCGCAGAAAAGAATGCAGCCATAGGTGCTGCCAAGAAAATGGGATTGGATGTAGCCGGTGTGGACTTGCTTCCTTCTAAACGGGGTCCGCTGATCGTAGAGGTGAATTCTTCACCCGGCCTGGAAGGTATTGAAGGTGCCACCAAAGTTGATATCGCAGGAAAAATTATCCGCTATTGCGAAAAACATGCGCTAACTAAAAAAATACAAAAGGATAAAGTAAACGCGTAGCAAAGTCATGAGTCAATGGTCATGAGTCATGAGCAACTGACTTTCCCAATGACCAATGACTGTTGACCAATGACCTACTATGAAAGAAATAAAAATAGCCGATCACAACATCAGACCTGGTGAATTTAAAGCGATCAATATTGATATCGCGCGCCTTCCATCACACACGGTTATTAATACTCCGATTTACATTTCACGGGCAAAACAAGACGGACCTGTTTTGGCACTGATGGCGGGTATGCATGGTGATGAGATCAATGGAATGGAGATTGTCAGACGAATTCTGGAGAGCGGACTTCATCAGCCTAAGCGGGGCACCGTGGTATGTATGCCTATCATAAACATGTATGGATTTCTGAATTACTCACGCGATGTTCCGGATGGGAAAGATATTAACCGGTCCTTTCCGGGTAGTAAGTCCGGATCACTGGCAAGCCGTGTAGCGTATCATGTTATGCGGGAGGTTATTCCGGTTATCGATTATGGAGTTGATTTCCATACCGGTGGTGCCATGCGTGCCAATTATCCGCAGGTAAGGGCTGTGCTGGAAGACAAAAAAAATATGGAGCTGGCGCAGGCTTTTAATGCTCCCTTTACGATCGATGCACCCTTTCGTCCGAATTCTTTACGCATGGAAGCATCCAGGCGTGGCAAGAATATCATTGTGTATGAAGGAGGCGAATCCCTTCGCTTCGACCAGCATGCTATTAAAGAAGGTATAGCCGGAACCATGCGGTTGATGAAGCATCTTAACATGATTGACGAAGCTCCACATCCGGAAGTAGAAAATAAAATCATCTGGGATACGGAATGGATCCGTGCCAAGACTGCCGGATTATTTCAGTCGAATGTTTTTTGCGGCCAACAGGTGGCTAAGGGCGATTGGGTAGGTACAGTAACGGATCCTTTTGGAGAATTTCAGGAGAAGGTCTTCGCCCCGGATGCAGGGCATGTTATTGGTCTTAATAATATTCCGGTGATTAATGCCGGTGATGCCCTGATGCATCTTGGTACCGAAGTGGTAACGCAGCATAAAGAAGTTGGAGACGATTAAACGTGGAAGAATTTTTAGACCGATATGGCTACATCGCCCTGATGGTAGGAACTTTTTTTGAAGGAGAAACTTCTATTCTCGTAGCGTCATCATTGATTCATCGCGGATTGTTTGAAGGACCGTATACCGCGTTCTTCGGTTTTGCAGGCTCTTTTATCAGCGATTGGCTGTATTACCTGATTGGTAGAGTCAATGGTAAATACTTTATAGCACGCAGGCCTAAGCTCGCAGCAAAGTTCTTACCGGTTCAGCATTTCTTTCATAGGCATAAACTGCAGATACTTTTTTCATACCGGTTTTTGTACGGCTTTAGAATACTGATTCCCGTGGTCATTGGCATGAGTAATATCAGACCCCTGCAGTTTTTGGGATACAGTATTTTGAGCGGAATGATCTGGGCCACGGTCGTAACTACTGTAGGATACCTGATCGGACGATTTTTGAATTTGTCAGTCGTGTCGTTTGAAGAAAACCTGGGGTATATCGTATTAGGATTTGCAGGCTTTGGAATGCTGGTAGGATACCTGGTTAAACGGCTGACGCTAAAGGAAATTGAAACAGACCAATAGTGCTAAGCCGTTAGCTTCATTTCATTGATGAGCGATGCCAGTACACCTTCCTTGAGTGAGTAAGTAGATACGCGGATGCGTTCAAAGGGATAGTGATCCAGTAAGTAGCGCACCAGGCAACAGGCTACTACAATCATATCCACACGCATTTCGATCATACCAGGTATCTGCATTCGCTGTTCGCGATTCTTTTTAAGAAGCTCCTGGTAGATTTCAAAAAAGCCGGCAAGGCTTAATGGTGTTTCGATCTCTTCCGGTGATTTATGGATGTCATGCTTAATGCAGAAAATGTCACTTAATGTATCAAAGGTTCCGGATGAGCCCACCAGGGTGTGCGTATGATGTTTCCGGATGGCTTCAAACAACGGTTCAAGTGTTTTTTGAAAATATTGATCCAGTGCTTCAATTTCTTCCGGTATTATCGGATCATGTTTCTGGAATTTCTCCAATAGTCGCTGGGCACCAATCTCAAAACTTTTCTTCCAGTAAATGGTATCATCATCACCGATAATAAATTCAATACTGCCACCGCCAATATCCACGATAAGGGATTTTTCCTTTTCCATGTTCAGGGCAGACTTGACACCCTGATAGATGTATTCCGCTTCCTTATCACCTGAAATGATATCCACGTCAATACCGGTGAGCTCTTTGATCTGGCGGGCAACCTCAGCGCCATTTTGGGCATTGCGAAGTGCACTGGTTCCAAAAGCATATACTTTCTGGATACCCTGCTGGTCGATCGTGTTTTTGAAACTCTGCATGGCCAGCAATGCACGGTGTAAGGCAGCTTCGGTGATAACACCCTGATTAATGCCGCCCATGCCGATCTTGACGGCCAGCCGCTCCCGTGATGTAATGTGGTAGCCCCGCTCGTCTGCCTCTGCGAGCAACAGGTGGAACGTATTCGTCCCCATGTCAATTATGGCTATTTTCCGGTACATATTTGGGCGCGTGAAGATACTGAAAAATAGTCCACGGACCACGGTAAACAGTTCACGGTTCAGTCATTGTAAAACCAAGAAAACGGTCAACCGCGGACCATGGACTGTTGACTATTACTATATTTCATAAAATTTCTAACCATGTCCAGGCGAACGATAAATGATCCGACTCTTCAAAAAAAGTATGATGAACTGGAGCGCAAGAACGAGGAAGCGTTAACGGGAGGCGGTGCAAAACGAATTGAGCAACAGCACGGTAAAGGTAAGCTTACCGCACGTGAACGCATTCAGCTACTGGTGGATGAAGGTTCCTTTGAAGAGCTGGGCAAGTTTGTGATGCATCGCGGAAAGGACTTTGGCCTGGATAAGGAATTTTACCTGGGTGATGGTGTGGTGACAGGCTATGGAACTGTCAATGGAAGATTGGTCTATGTTTTCTCACAGGATTTTACTGTGTTTGGTGGATCATTATCTGAAACACACGCAGAAAAGATCGTGAAGATCATGGATCTGGCTATGCAGAATGGTGCACCACTTATCGGATTGAATGATTCGGGCGGTGCTCGGATTCAGGAAGGTGTAGTTTCATTGGGCGGGTATGCTGATATTTTTTATCGCAATACACTGGCTTCCGGAGTTATTCCGCAGATCTCGGCTATCATGGGGCCATGCGCTGGTGGCGCTGTATACTCTCCTGCGATAACGGATTTTATTCTGATGGTAGAGCAGACCTCTTTTATGTTTGTTACCGGTCCAAATGTGGTGAAGACCGTGACGCACGAAAACGTAACGGCAGAAGAATTGGGCGGTGCGCAAACACATAGTGCCAAGAGCGGTGTTACGCATTTTGCCTGTGCTAATGAAGCCGACTGCATTGCGCACATCAAAAAGCTGCTGAGTTATATGCCTCAGAATTGTGAAGATGAGGCACCCCGGTTACCCTACACAACAGAAAATGAATCGCGGCCAAAGTTGAATGATATTATACCGGCTAATCCCAATCAACCCTATGATATGCGTGATGTGATTCAAGGTGTTGTAGATGAAGGAAGCTTTCTGGAAGTACACAAAGATTTTGCAGAGAACATTGTAGTGGGTTTTGCACGATTAGCCGGAAGGAGCATAGGCATTGTCGGAAATCAACCGGCTTCACTGGCGGGTGTTCTGGATATTCATGCGAGTGTAAAAGGTGCACGGTTTGTCAGGTTCTGTGATTGTTTTAATATTCCCTTGCTGGTGTTTGAAGATGTTCCCGGATTTTTGCCCGGTACAGATCAGGAATGGAACGGCATTATTACCAATGGCGCTAAACTGTTGTTTGCATTTTCAGAAGCCACTGTTCCCCGTGTAACGGTCATTACACGCAAAGCCTATGGTGGTGCTTATGATGTGATGAATTCCAAGCATATTGGTGCTGATCTCAATTATGCGTGGCCTACCGCTGAAATTGCTGTAATGGGTGCAAAGGGAGCCGCAGAGATAATTTTCAAAAAAGAAATTTCAGAGGCAGCGGATCAGGAAGCCAAGCTGAATGAAAAAGTAGACGAGTATACACGCAAGTTTGCTAATCCGTATAAGGCGGCACACCGGGGTTATATTGATGAAGTTATTTATCCCGATCAGACACGGGAGAAATTGATTCGTGCGTTTGATATGCTGAAAAATAAAGTGGCTAAACTGCCAAAGAAAAAACACGGTAATATTCCGCTGTAATTAGTTACAGGTTTAAAGTTTAAAGCCTAAAGTTGCTTTAGCTTAAGAACTTTAAACCTTAAATCTTAAACCTTAAACTTTTTCGTATGACCACCAGAAGAAAATTTCTCCAGCTTTCAGCACTCGGTGCAGCCGTGCTTCCACTACGAAATGGTTTTGCAAAGGGAAAGGCTGAAGCCAATAAACCCATTGTGTTATCTACGTGGGATTTTGGTATGCAGGCAAATGAAGGTGCCTGGAAAGTTTTGTCTGCAGGCGGAAGAGCATTAGATGCCGTAGAGGCTGGTGTGCGGATTACGGAAGCTGATCCGAATGAATCATCTGTTGGCTATGGTGGATTACCGGATCGTGATGGAAATGTCACACTGGATGCCTGCATCATGGATGAAAAAAGTAACTGTGGGTCAGTAGCCTTCCTGCAAAACATCGTTCATCCGATTTCAGTTGCCCGGAAGGTGATGGAGAACACGCCACATGTTATGCTGGTGGGCGAAGGAGCATTACAGTTTGCATTAGCCAATGGCTTTAAAAAAGAAAATCTGCTCACGAAAGAATCGGAGCAAAAATGGAAGGAATGGCTGAAAAAAGCAGAATACAAACCAGTGGCTAATATTGAAAATCACGACACCATTGGCATGATCGCGCTGGATGCAAACGGTGATCTTTCCGGAGCATGCACAACGAGTGGCCTGGCCTTTAAGATGCATGGCCGCGTGGGCGATTCTCCGATCATTGGCGCGGGTCTGTATGTTGATAACGAAGTAGGTGCGGCAACCGCTACCGGTGTTGGCGAAGAAGTGATTCGTATTGTGGGATGTCATCTTGTGGTTGAACTTATGCGCCAGGGTAAATCTCCTCAGGAAGCCTGCAAGCTTGCCGTAGAGCGGATCATTAAAAAGAATCCCGAGAAGGCCAAGAAGGTACAGGTTGGTTTTCTGGCATTAAACAAGCAAGGTGAGCATGGAGCGTATTGCCTGCAGAAAGGCTTCAACTTCGCGGTTCATGATAAGCGTGGTAATGTACTGACTGATTCAACGAGTTTTTATTAAGGGGTTATGCTTTAAAGTCTAAAGTTCAAGGTTGAAAGGCCAACGTTAAACTTTAAACTGTGAACCAACCTATCGAAGCCATGACAATCGAAGTGGTAGTATATAACATTGAATCTGCCTTGCGCGCGCAGGAAGGTGGTGCGGATCGTATTGAACTTTGTGATAACCCGGGTGAAGGAGGAACAACACCCTCCTTTGGAGTGATCGAATCTGTACGCCAAAATGTAAGCATGGATGTGTATGTTATGATTCGTCCTCGAGGTGGAGATTTTCTCTACTCCAATTATGAATTTCATGCTATGAAGCGTGATATCTCACAGTGTCAGAAGTTAAGTGTTGATGGAATTGTATTCGGCATTCTTACTCCGGAAGGCACTATAGATAAAAAAAGATGCAAAGAACTGATTGATAAAGCGCGCCCGTTGAAAGTGACCTGTCACCGTGCTTTTGATATGACACGTGATCCGTTTGAGGCGCTTGAAGATTGTATTGAAGCAGGTTTCGATCGTATACTCACGTCCGGGCAAAAAGAGAAAGCCATTGAGGGTATTACGCTAATTGAAGCGTTGATCCAAAAGGCCAACGGACGGATTGCCATTATGCCCGGATCAGGGGTGAATGAAGATACTGTCACAGCGATCGTAGCAAAAACAGGTGCATCTGAAATTCACTTCTCAGCTACAGCTTTTCAGGGCAGTAAAATGACTTTTCAGAATATTGCCATTGCCGGAATGGGCTCAGGCGAAGGGCAGGAGTTTAACCTTCGAACAGTAGATCCACAGCGTATTCGCAATATACGTTCCCAGGCTGAAGGACGGGATAGAAATCTGTGACCATTAAATTCAGTTATCGCTTTATTGGTGCTGCTATCTCTGTATCAGCACATGCCCGTGTATTGTCTGCATCGAAAACAGACCGCTCGTGTTTACTTTCCGTAAACTTCAGGTATTATCTGGTATATTCGGGTTTTGACTTTATCTATGATGCGAGCTTTACCGGTAATGCTGCTGCTTTTACTATCAGGTGTGATAGCCAATGCACAGGTGGTGATCAATGAGATTTGTCCTGCTAATGCGGATATCAACTATGATCCGCGGTTTTATAATTTTTCAGGGTGGGTAGAGCTTTACAACAATGGAAATTCCAGTGTAAATGTGGGTGGATATTACTTGTCGGATAAGACAGATCAACGCAATAAATGGAGAATTCCTTCTGCAACGATCGCGGCCAAAGGGTACTTATTGATTTGGTGTGATGATACGAATACAGGCTTTCATACAAACTTTTCCCTCGACAGCGAAGGTGAAGATGTTATCCTATCCAACAGTTCTCTTACTATAATCGATCAGCTAAATTTTCCGGTACAATACACGAACATTTCTTACGGAAGAATTGCAAACGGAACCCCGGTAGGTTATCTCATTAATCCTACTCCCGGTGAAGCGAATACCGATAAGACGGCCACGCAGCGATTGGAAAACCCTGTGTTTTCATTAAAGTCAGGAAGGTATTCGGGTACACAGGTGCTGACCATGAGTCACCCCCGGAGTGGCATAGATATCCGCTTCACGACAGATGGATCAGAACCGACCGAAGCTTCAACACGGTACACGGCCTCCCTTTCAATACCCCAAACCCAGACTGTAAAAGCAAAAGCTTTTTATGCCGGATACCTGCCCAGTAAATCTGAAGTGCGAACCTATTTTATCGGTGAGCATGCTTTCACACTTCCGGTCATTTCACTTTCCACAAAACCAGCATACATGAATGATAATACAATTGGAATTTATGTGGCAGGGACAAACGGTAAGCCGGGAGGCTGTAATTCGGCACTACGAAACTGGAATCAGGACTGGGATCGACATGCGGTGATGGAATATTTTGAGCCTGATGGTAATAAGATTTTTGATCAGGGTGTGGATATACGAGTTGCTGGAAACTGCAGCAGAGACAATACCCTGAAGTCACTGGCGATCAAGGCACGCGACAAGTATGGAAAAAACACCATCGATGATTATCAGTTTTTCGAAACCAAAGATCTCGACAGCTTCGGTGGGTTTATGTTGCGAAGCGGGGGTAATGATTTTTATTATGCACAGTTCCGGGATGAATTGATGCAATCGCTTCCTATCGGTCAGATGGATATTGACTATATGGCGAATCAGCCTACTGCTGTTTATATCAACGGTGATTACTGGGGAATACTCAACCTGCGTGAGAAAATTGATGGAGATTATGTAGAATCAAATTATGGTATTGATAAAGATGATGTAGACCTCATCGAAACCTATGGAAATGCTATCGAGGGGACCTCAGATGCATATTGGTCTTACATGAATGGACTGCAGCAGCAGAACCTTTCCGACCCATCGTCATTCTCCTACATCGATGAACACATAGATGTGCAGGAGTATATTAATTATCTCGTGGCTGAAATCTATTACTGCAACACAGACTGGCCGGGTAATAATCAGAAGTTCTGGAGACAACGATCAACAAACGGTAAATTCCGCTGGATACTTTGGGATACTGATTTTGGTTTCGGCTTGTATAGCAATCAAAGTTGGGCAACACATCCAACGCTGGAGTTTGCAACCGATCCGGATAATACCGGGTGGCCGAATCCGGCTGAATCCACATTGCATATCCGGCTGTTGTTGCAAAATCCAATCTTCCGGAATCGCTTTATCCAGACGTTTGCCACGGCCATGGGTACTACATTCAATCCCGCTCGTGTAAATACAATGATCAACTCATTTCAGGACCGCGTCAAAACAGAAATGCCTTATCACGTAACGCGATGGAATCTCAACCTCAATAACTGGAACAATGAAGTTCAGCGCTTGAGGGATTTTGCCGTGCAGCGTAACATTTATATGCAGGGACATCTCGCTTCATTTTTTGGATTGGGTGATATGGTTTCATTGAAAGTCACTGGCACACCACTGGAAGCAAGCGCCTTTTCAATCAATGGTGTTACCACAGAGGGTGCAAGTGAGACTACCTACTTTAGCGGGCTGTCATACGAGGTTAAAGCACAGCCGAAACCAGGATATGCTTTTAAAGAGTGGAGGATAATCAAACGTGAAACAACTCCTGTTTCATTGATTACCAGGAATACTTCCTGGAAGTTCTTTGATCAGGGAACATTGCCGGCAGCGGATTGGATGAGCGAAACGTATACTGACAATACATGGCCTGCTGGCAACGGAGAATTTGGCTATGGTGATGGCGATGAGCAGACGGTAGTCAGTTTCGGTCCGAATGCCAATAATAAATTTATAACAACTTACTTCCGGAAGACCATCTCAGTTGCTGATACAGTTGACTTCGGAAATCTGACAGGCAACGTCATCTTTGATGATGGTGTCATCATTTACCTGAATGGTATGGAAGTATACCGCGGTAATATGCCGGCAGGTGTAGTGAACGCAAACACATTATCACTTCAGAATACTCCGGCAGAAGGAGCAGACAATGGTTTTGTAATTCCGAAAGGGGTGATCAAACCGGGTGTAAATGTTGTAGCGGTAGAGGTTCACCAGAATTCCGTGAACAGTTCAGACCTAAGCTTTGACCTGGAATTGAGAACCGTGAAAACAGGTAATGAAGTTGAATTATCCAGCAATGAAATTTCCATTACAGATGTGGCGAATACCTCCGTGGAAATGATCGCTGAGTTTGAAGTTGCTGAACCCGTTCAGGATATTGTGATCAATGAATTCTCGGCATCCAATAATTCGCTGGAAGATGAGTTTGGTGACAAAGATGATTGGATAGAGCTGTTCAATAAGGGATCACAACCGGTTGATCTGGCCGGACTTTTTATTACCGATAAGCTCAATAATAAGTTAAAGCACCAAATCACTTCCGGAACGGGAGACGAAACCATGCTGGAACCGGGTGCTTACAAAATAATATGGGCGGATGAACAAACCTATCAGGGACCTCTGCACGTGAACTTTAAACTTTCAGCTGATGGAGAATCTATTGGGTTGTATCAGCAGGTAGGTGACGTAATCAACACCCTGGATGAAGTTACGTTTGAAACCATGGGAAATACTGTTTCAGGCAGTCGTATTCCGAATGCGACCGGACCGTTTGTGTTGACTTCAAAAGTTACTCCGGGTGCTGCCAACCAGATGGAAATTCCTACAGATGCAGAAGAAGATCTTGCTAATCAGATTGTACTTTATCCCAATCCATCCAACGATAATGTGTTTATTGAAACGGATCTTTTTATTGATAGCATTTCCCTGTATGATAGCCGTGGAGGATTAGTACGTCAGTTTCAATCAGTCGATAAGGAATTGGCAACCCACGATGTGCATGCAGGGCTTTATGTCGTGGTCATTCAGACGCGATCAGGAATGGTTTCGAAGCGTTTTGTAAAACGCTGATTGTTTAAAAACCTTCTACAGTCTCATCCCGTTTTGACCGTGCTGATTTCATTTGTTTGATCCGGTAGTTGAGCGTGAGGTTGATTTGTCTTCTGCGTTGCTGATTCATTCGTTCGGTATAGAAGATGTCTCCCTCAGCTATACTTCGGACTTTCCGGGAGTTGAGTACATCGAGGATATTTAAATTCAACGTTCCATTTCCTTTGAAGAGCTCTTTGCTTAACGAAAGGTCTGCATAGAAAAGCGCCTTTCGGTTTCCCTGTGCTGTCTTTTGCGGGGCCTCATAGTTGGTTCTTAATTGAATGTCAAGCTTGTGTGGTAAAGAAAAGCGTGAAGTCTGTCGGGTGAACCAGCTGCGTGTGGTTGTTGTGTACGTGTCAGCGATGTTACTCCCGTCTATGTCGGCATAGAAGAGGTTGGCGTTAAAATCCCATTTCCACCACTTGGTAAGCGTTAAGGTGCTGGTGAATTCAAAGCCATAGGCATTTTCGCTGTTCAGGTTTTCAGGTAATGTAGTGGCATTACCATCTTCATCTACTCTTCGGATATGATCGATGCGATCCTTGGTTAGGCGAGTGTAAACAGAAGAGGTGATGGAACCGATTTCAAAGTACTTGATATGACCGATTTCAAATACGTCACTGAATTCCGGGTTGAGATCCGGATTGCCACTGAAATAGTTTCGGCTGTCGGAAAATGTCATGAATGGACTGAGGTCATTGTAGTAGGGGCGCCTGACCCTGCGACTGTAGCTCACCTGCAGGTCATTTTCTTTCGGGAGATTAAATGTAATGTGCGCGCTGGGAAAAAGATTGGCGTATTGCCGCGGGTTCTCTTCATTGGTCTCCTTCAAGGTCGTTTTCACATCAGTCCATTCTGCGCGTAATCCGGCCTGGTAGGAAACCCTACCGGTTTTGTTTCCCAGAATACCATAAACAGCCGTGATATTTTCATCATAATAAAACACATTGTCAAGGCCAGGTAACGGATCAAAACCCCCTGATTCGTTCTGTTCTGTTACAATAAAGTCATTCACCATATTCCGGTAACTGGTTCTGAAGCCTGTCTCTGCTTTTCCATCTTTAGCGAAAGGCTGTGTATAATCAATCTGAAGAAGTATCTGCTGCTCACTTTCATCATTCAATGATCGTTGAAGTGTGGCCAGTGATTCATCTTCTGTTCCGTCAGGTGCGAAGGAATATTGGGTAAACGTTTGGTCAGAGCTTTCCCAGTTGTCCAGGTACTTGACTTCGGTCAGCAGTTCCTGACCTTGCTTTTCAAAAAGCTTTTTGTAGATGAGTGAATATTCTGAATTGGGTTCTGCCTCTTCTTCATACTGATGGCGTGTGGTATACCCTGCAGGATCAGCGGTGCTGTTGTAAAAGTCTTTGTAGATAATATCCATGACACGTGTAGCATCACTTCGCCTGAACAGATACGAGGCTGTCAGAATACTTTTTTCGGTGAAGAAAATATCAAGACCACCACGGATATTATTATTCAACCCTTTTATGGTTGCTTCGTTATTTTGTTGTGTGATAAATGTAGTGTCATCATCGTATACTTCCTGGTAAAGTGAACTTATTCCGGGTTGGTCACGGTACGCAAGACTATAATTGATAAAGAAGTTGACTCTGCGGTGCCGGTAGTTCAGGTTTGCAGCCAGGCCATAGTTAACCGGGTGTCCCATGATAATATCGACCGAACCATTGAAGCCTTCTGATTTTTCTTTCTTTAAGATGATGTTGATGATTCCACCCAGGCCTTCAGCTTCATAGCGTGCAGAAGGGTTGGTAATTACTTCCACCCGCTCGATCATGCTGGCCTGCAGTTGTTGCAATCCGCTGCCACCTTTAAAGCTGACCAACCCGGAGGGTTTTCCGTCAATGAGAATTCTCACGTTATCACTTCCGCGAAGCCTGACACCACCTTCGGGATCAACGGCTACGGAAGGAATGTTCATTAAGATATCCGATGCTGTGCCACCACTGTTTGCCAGGTCCTTCCCCACATTGAAGATCTTTTTATCAAGCGATAATTCCATGCTGCTTTTCTCTGCCTGAACAACAACTTCATCCAGTACACCGGTATTCATCACCAGTTTGATCTCCTGCAGATCGTATACAGCTTTATCCTTTGTTACCTCAAACTCGGGAACATGAAGCGGTGTATAGCCTACAAAATTTATCTCAGCGTAATAGCGGCCGAAAGGAACAGTCAAAGAAAAATTGCCCTGATCGTCTGATATGTTTCCGTTTGTTAATTTCTTATCCGGGATGGAATAGATCGTGATGCTGGCATATCCCAACGGATTGGCTGAAAGTGAATCCAGTATTTTACCTTTTATAATAGCATTTTGCTGTGCGGCTACCTGAAAAGAAATGAGCATAAGAAGTACTCCTGGAATCCATCGTAACAGGTGCGCTGAGCAAATAGGTGACAGATTGAACATCGTACAAAGGTACAGCAGAAATAAGATGTGGGAAGCGGATAATTTTATTAGTGGCAGACAAGTCGGGAAATAAAAAGGGAGAGGCTAAACCTCTCCCTGTATTTATATGAGTCTTTAAACCTTACTGTACCTTTTTTGCATTGATAGGGAATGTGCCGAACTGACCCACCGCCATGTTTCCGGAAAGTGCATCTCCGGTTATAATAGCCTTTACCATAATAGTCATGGTGTTAGCTCCCATGGTTACATCGTAGCTGAAGGTAAGTTCATTACCCACAAGGGTTACCGATGATAGTGCTGACTCTTTGTTGAAACGTTTGTTGGATATCGTTCCGGAGTATGTATCACCTTCTTTCTTCAGTACCAGTGTACCTTCTCCACCCTGAGGTGAATCAATGGTGTAGTTCCATGAACCTTCTGCATTTACTACAGCTGCTGTATCTGCGGGAGGAACAGGCTTGGCATTTGTATTTGCGCGTTGCTGTGCACCCGCTGCAAAACCACCACCGCCACCACCACGTTGAGTGTTTCCTCCACCACCACCGCTATCCATACCACCACCATCGCCACCACCGTCTTTCAGGTCATCGTTGCTGATGGATCTTCTGCGTTTGGGTTTGGCATCCATGCTCATTTTACCGATGCGGTAACTGATGTTAACACGGAAACTCATATTGCGCATGGTGTTCACACCTTCGCGATTAACGAGTGGTGATGTGAGTTCATTCCGGATCTTGAATTCAGGTGTGAAGAAGTTCTCAGCACCAAAGCCAATGCTTCCTTTCTTGTTGTTGAAATCTTTCTTTAGCCCCAGGCTGTAAATTCCAAATCCACCCTGCGATCCCTGAAGTTGTACCTGATTGCCACGATAGAAACCAAAGAACTGAAATCCCCAACCTTTTGAAAGGTTATAGCTTCCGAACAATCTGTAACTGAACACCCAGCCTTCGTTGTGTGCACTGTATTGCCCGTTCGGATTATCAATCGGATCTACCGGCATGTTGTTGTCCAGTATGCTGTAGTAGATATCAGTTCCTCCGTTGAGGGAAAGCTTGCCAACATTAACGTTGGCAAAGATGTTCATTCCGATGGCATCTTCCTGGCCAATGTTTTTATAGGTTGTTTCTACACGTTGAATCGTATCAATCGTAACTACATCGCGTACATCCTGTATGGCATTGTTTGTATTTCTCCAGAAAGCAGATAAGTTAAGAGAGGTTCCCTTGATGAAGGTACTGTACGACAATTCATAGTTGTTGGAGTACTCCGGATCAAGATTCGGATTTCCATAGCTGATGTCGTACGGATTTGATGCCTGGACATTGGGATTCAGGTATCGTATGGAAGGACGTTGAATTCTGCGGTTATAGGCTGCCTTAATGGTTTTGCCATTTTCCAGTTTCTTGGAAATATTAAGACTGGGCACCAGCGCTCCATAAGAAGGTATATCAATGTCGCTTTCCGTTTGTGTATAGGCATCAATGGTAGTGTATTCGTAACGCGATCCGGCCTTAATGCTGTACCCGCTTGTGCTGGTGTAGGTGTACGAAAGATATCCGGCTACTACATTCTGATCATAGTTCAGATTGTTTGATAGTGTGCTGTTGGATGAAGGCTCATATATGCCATCTCCATCTTCATCGCCAAAGTAGGTGTACTCACTGAATACTTTTCGGGCAATATCTTTTCCACCGAACTCGAGCATTTGATTGCTGCCGATCGGAGTCTGATAGTCGAGTTGAAGCGTCATTTCCTGATTGAAGCTTTCATTCAGGTTTTTAAAACCACTGGGATTGTAAACTTCATCTTCTTCGCGGATCAGGTTTTCAAAGTTGTTGTCACGATTGTCGCGGCTATAACTTCCCAGAATGCTGAATTCGCGCTGAGGCTTATCGTAAAGGTGGGTATAGCTTAAATTGATGTCAATGCTGTTCGAAAGATTTTCGGTTTCTGTATCGCGTAGTGAACTGCTATCCGGGTCATTGTTGATGATGGTATACAGATCGTCCTGGTAATTTTTCCAGTTACGTGCTCCGAACCGCGCAGAGGCTGTAATAAAGTTTTTATCATTGATATCGTAATCCCAACCGAGGGTATAATTTCCAAAGAGGCCCTGATTGCGTGTGTCTGCTTCCTGATGTGTGGTAGTGAACGGATCGTCAAGGGAACTCCGGGTTGCCTGATCGTTTTCAAAACGACCATTTACATTGTAATTGGCTCGTCCCCAACCGCCAATGGAGAATCCCATTTTCTTTTTACGGTAGTTCCCATTCAGGCCCAGGTTCGATCCGCGTAATCCAACACCCGCATCGATATTCAATGTAAGTCCTTCAATGGAATTCTTTTTGGTGATGATGTTGATGATACCCGCAGAACCTTCAGCGTCATACTTGGCGGAAGGTGAGGTGATCACTTCTACGCTTTTGATCTGGTCTGCAGGGATCTGCTTCAAGGCATCAGCAATGCTGGATGCCATGATCGTGGAAGGTTTGTTGTTGATCAGCACACGAACATTTGAACTTCCGCGCATGGATACATTGCCATCGAGATCTACCGAAAGCATGGGTACCCGCTTGAGGACATCGGTAGCATCACCACCACGGGCCGTCTGATCGTTTTCAGCATTGTATATAGTACGGTCAACGCGTTCTTCAATGATGGCCTTTTGCCCTTCAACCACTACTTCGTTCAAAACCTTGGTGCTGCTTTCAATTTTGATCAGCCCCAAACTTACTTCCTGTTTATCATCGGAAATGACAACATCGTTAATGGTGTACGTTTCATAACCAATAAAAGAGATCACTATTTTATAGGTACCGTTAACGATTTTGGAGATGGTGAATTGTCCCTTGGCATCACATACCGTTCCATCGATTGGGGTTTCGGTTCCGGCTTTCATCAGGGCAACGGTAGCGAATTCCACCGGTTGGTTACTCTGAGCATCAATCACGGCACCGATTATCTTTCCTTTGTCTTTTTCCGAAAGTCTGGGCGCCTCGGACGAGGCAGTATTTCCTCCCTGTGCGAAAGCAGATACGGCTAACAAAATCAGAAAACCCAGCGTAAATAGTTTTTTCATAGTCATGGCTCTAATACAGGTGGACGTGCATTTTTAAGAAACGTTACACCTGAGTACGGCAAAAATTGCTGTTTAGTTGATGAGTCCAGGCAGGTATTATACCACTCTGGACAATCGTTCGACACCCCGGAGAATTACTCGACCATTCCGAAAGGTAGATTGATTGATTGGTATTGGTCGAATGAATTCCGTCAGCGGTAGAAAATCACCTAAAAGAACGGTACCGGGTGATATGATCCTGTATCTTTATTTGTTACCGTGTTCATTATGCAACCATTCTTTCAACGCCATCGGGTATTTCTGCTGCACTTGTCATTCTGGTGTGTGTACCTGTCCTTTTTTGTGTATCAGATTACCTCCCGGAGGCGCGAAGTTGAACTGGAGGAAGCACTGGTGCATGGTATCTTTCACGTGGCATTCAATATGATTGTGGCCTACCTGAACTACTTTGTTTTTCTTCCCCGTTTTCTGGAACGCAAAAATGTCGGACGCTACCTGCTGGAATTCTTTATACCATTTATAGTGCTCATGTTCATTCGGGTGCATCTGCAGCGTTACATGGTCGATGGTTATTCTCACAAAGTTGATTATTTCTACAGCTCCACGTTTGTAATTCAGGCCGGGGCTACGAGTCTGTTCATTGTTCTTTTTGTTGCTATGCTGCGGTTTGCTAAAGACTGGTTTGAATTTGAGGCAAGAAAGAAAACTATTGAAAACGAAAAACTTACCGCTGAATTGAGTTTTCTCAAAGAGCAGATCAATCCACACTTTCTTTTCAATACGCTTAATAATTTGTACTACCTGGCGTATTCACAATCACCCAATACACCGGAAGTGATCGCTAAGTTATCACAGATGATGCGGTATATGATCTATGATACGAATCAGCCGAAGGTGTTGCTAAGTAAGGAGATCGAGTATATGCAGAATTATATCAGTCTGGAGCGACTTCGGTTGAATGATCAGATCCCGATTGATTTTAAAATAGGAGGGAAGTATGACGATGTGCGCATTACTCCCCTGATCCTGATCACGTTTCTTGAAAACGCATTCAAGCATGGAGTAGGAGGGCCGAAAGCCTGGGTTAAACTGAGTATACAGATGCATGAGAATACATGCATCTTCTCCGTGGAGAACAGTAAAAACACAGGATTGGATCCAGGAAAATCGGGCATTGGATTGTTAAATGTTCAACGTAGATTAGAGTTGAGTTACCCGGAGCAGTATTCCCTGAATGTACAGGATTTGTCAGACCGGTACGCTATTAAACTCCAACTCCAACTGAATTGAACATGACGTGCCTGATAGTGGATGACGAACCTCTGGCCCGCAACCTGATTACGGATTATGTTCATAAAGTACCTTACCTGGACCTTATTGAGGTGTGCTCGAACCCCATGCGGGCTATCGAAATTCTGAGGGCTCAACCCGTTGATTTGTTATTTCTGGATATTCAGATGCCCGATATCACAGGCATATCGTTGCTAAAAGCTTTGCAGAATAAACCCATGGTAATTCTAACCACAGCCTATTCAGAGTATGCACTCGAAGGGTATGAACTTGATGTGGTGGATTACCTGCTCAAGCCGATCACCTTCGAACGTTTTCTTCGAGGTGTAGAAAAGGCCAGTCAACGCAAGTCATCATCAACTGGTGTTCAGACGCAATCCACCGCTACAGTAGACCCGACACAACCTTTTGTTTTTGTTAAGGATGGAACGAAGCTGGTAAAGATCCGGTGGGAAGATATTCTTTACGTGGAAGGACTAAAAGATTACGTCACCATTCACACCCGGCAGCAGAAAGTAGTCACCCTGCAACGCCTGAAGGCACTCGAAGAGCAATTACCTGCCGATAAATTTATCCGTGTTCATCACTCTTTCATCGTGGCTGTTGCGGCCATTGATTCTATTCACAAGGGAGAGGTACAAATCGGAAACGCTTTAATTCCCATCAGCGACAGCTATAAAAAATCTTTTAAGGATTTTACAGACCGGCATCAGATGTAGGTGGATAGAGTTTCACTGGAAAAATCCCGGTTTATGGGTATTGAGCTTCCGGGATTTCCCATAGACGACAGATGTGACTTTTCGCTCATCTTTATTCAATAATTCAATTAAAATGACAGATCAGTAATAGTTAGTACATCACAAATTCATTCCTATTTTTTGTTTTAGCGATATTCAGCAAGTATCAATTCACTTAAGGTTTATGATTCTGCCGAAACCTTACATGTACAGATAATCTAAAAAATAGTACGCTTATGTTTCATTTGACATTTAGAAAGCGTAATATAGGGTCTAACATAGGAGCCAAATCAAGACAAACACACATGCATTTGTTCCCAAATTGAACGCTGCATGATTTTTTAATAATACTGGATTCTGCAAATACTCCATTTTTTTAGGGGTATACGCCATTCAAAGGGTTTTTCATGCTTTCGGTACACGCGTTGTACCCGACTGCTAAGATTTTGCTTAAAAATCTTAACCCTGTCACTAACGTGATAAAAAGTGAAATGACACCTAAACCCACAGAAGGCACTATGAGCTCTTCTCAAACCGTCATTGCCAGGTCTAAAGCACCTGGTCACAAAACCTTCGTCTTTACTGTACTGGCATGCGTGCTATTAATAATAGAGTCGCAGGCACAATGGGTAGCCGGCTATACCTATAAGAGCAGGCTTACCATTAATGGCTCTCAGGTTTGTGGTGCTGCGGCATTGACCGACTTCCCTATATTAATTCAGCTAAGTGGCACCTTCCTCAGGTCATCTGCACCTGGGTTGATCAGTAATGCCAATGGTTATGATATCATATTCACAGCCAGTGACCAGACAACAATTCTTCAACATCAGATTGACAACTACAATGGAACAACAGGTACGTATGCAGCATGGGTGAAAATTCCTTCGCTACCTCCGGGTTCGGACACAGACATTTACATGTATTACGGTAACAGTTCAGTTACACTTGATCCCTCCACACAGACTACCTGGTCTGCGAACTTCAGAACGATTTATCACTTTCAGAACAACAACTTCAATGATGCTACAGCCAATGCACTGAACGGTACCAACATCGGAAGTACACCGGTAACGGTGGCCAAGATCGGTGAAGGCCGTGATCTGGATGGAACAGATGATTACATCCAGTCACTTAATAATGACCTGGCTACTGCAAATAATTTTACCTTGTCCATCTGGTTTAAAGCCGATGCCACTGCGGCCTCACATATTTTCTGGCAGGGTGATGTGGCGCAGAATGGTTGGGGGAACGGTGCAGCCGGAGGTCAGGAGATGAACTTATCGATGGGAAGATGTTGTCCGGGGTCAGCAACCGAGAGTAACTACATTTCGTGGTTTTTGGGGGACCGTGAAGAACAGATCAGCACAGATGTACTCAATGCTGAAGCTACATTTACCAACACCACAACCTGGCAATATGCAGTAGCTACAATCAGCAACCTGAATACCACACCCGAAGCACGTCTCTATTTAAATGGTGCGCTGATATCAACCAATGCCGGAGTTGTGGCAAGTGGATTTCTTACGCGCGCTGCCTGGAATACCAATCTTCGTATAGGCCGTCCCGGTCAGGCTCAGCGTTACTTCAATGGTCAGTTGGATGAAGCGCGTGTCGCAACTATCGTACGTCCACCGGAATGGATATGTACGGAATTTAATAATCAGAATAACCCAGGCACATTCTCAACACTGATCAACCGTGCTCCGGATCTGACCACCATCGAAGGAACAACGATCAATTATACCGAAGGTGATGCAGCAACAAATATCACGTCTACGATTGCGGCTGCCGATTGGGATAACGCCACGTTCACCGGAGCTACCATTCAGATTACTTCGAACTATGTGAATGGAGAAGACGTACTGGCGTTTACCAGTGCGTTTGGCGTAACCGGTACATTCAATGCAACTACCGGGACCCTTGCCCTGAGCGGAACAACAACCATTGCCAACTATGTAACGTTGCTGCGTTCCGTTACTTATCAGAATACAAACAACGGTGATCCATCGAATGGAACACGTACGGTAAGTTTCTCCGTGAATGATGGAACCAACACCAGTAATGTGCTTACCCGGAACATCACCGTAGCTGATGTTAATGATGCACCGGTGCTGGCGGCTATTGAAGGAACAGCGTTGGCTTACAGTGAAGGTCAGGCCGCAACTGCTGTTACAGCCACTACCACCGCGGCTGACGTTGACAATGCAAACCTTACCGGTGCTACCGTTCAGATTATTACAAATTATGCTAATGGTGAAGACGTATTGGCCTTTACCGCTGCATTTGGAATCACTGGATCATTCAATGCGGCTACCGGAACATTAACGTTAAGCGGAACCACTACGGTAGCCAACTATCAGTCTGCGTTGCGTGCAGTCACATATCAGAACACCAATAATAATAATCCTTCAGCGCTGACACGTACGGTTCGATTTATAGCAACCGATGGAAGCTTAAGCAGTACTCCCATTACGCGGAACATTGCATTCACCGCAGTGAACGATAACCCGGTATTGGCAGCCATCGAAGGAACAGCATTGGCGTACAGCGAAGGGCAGGCAGCAACGATCATTACAGCAACAACCACAGTGGCTGATGTTGATAATGCGAATCTCGCGAGTGCTGCTATCCAGATCACTGGCAACTATGTCAACGGTGAAGATGTACTGGCATTCACAAACGCATTCAGCATCACCGGGGCGTTTAACGCCACCACAGGTACATTAACACTTACCGGCCCTACAACGCTCGCGAATTTTGAGTCTGCTATCCGTACCGTAACGTATCAGAATACAAACAACAATAACCCTTCTGCGCTCACACGCACGGTAAGCTTTACCGTAAATGACGGAACAGCAAACAGTAACACCGTTACACGGAATATTACGTTCACGGCAGTTAATGATAATCCGGTACTGGCTGCGATTGAAGGAGCAGCATTGGCGTATAGCGAAAGTCAGGCAGCAACAATCATTACAGCAACCACTACAGTAGCTGATGTTGATAACGCAAACCTGGCAAATGCTACTATCCAGATTACTGGTAATTATGCCAATGGTGAAGATGTTCTGGCGTTCACGAATGCATTCAGTATTACAGGTTCATTTAATACAGCTACCGGAACACTCACGCTTACAGGCCCGACTACGCTCGCGAATTTTGAGTCTGCTATTCGTACGGTAACCTATCAGAATACGAACAACAATAATCCTTCAGCGTTAACCCGTACCGTGAGCTTCACCGTGAATGATGGAGCAGTAAACAGCAACACGGTAACCCGAAACATTGCATTCACGGCAGTTAATGATAATCCGGTATTGGCTGCGATTGAAGCAGGCACGCTTGCCTATAGTGAAGGTCAGGCCGCAACCGTCATTACAGCAACAACTACGGTGGCTGATGTCGACAATGCTAACCTGGCGAGTGCTGCAATCCAGATTACGGGTAATTATGTAAATGGAGAAGACGTGCTGGCATTCACCAATGCGTTTAGTATCACCGGATCTTTTAATGCGGCTACCGGAACATTGACACTTACGGGTCCAACCACACTGGCGAATTTTGAATCCGCCATCCGTTCCGTGACCTATCAGAACACCAATAACAACAATCCTTCAGCGCTGACCCGGACGGTAAGTTTTACCGTGAACGATGGATCAGCAAACAGTAACACCGTAACGCGGAACATTGCATTCACAGCGGTTAACGATAACCCGGTACTGGCTGCGATTGAAGCAGGCACGCTTGCCTATAGTGAAAGCCAGGCAGCAACGATCATTACAGCAACCACTACGGTGGCTGATGTTGATAACGCGAATCTCACCAGCGCCACAATCCAGATCACCGGTAACTATGCTAATGGAGAAGATGTACTGGCATTCACGAACGCGTTCAGTATCACCGGATCGTTCAATGCGGCTACCGGAACGATGACGCTTACCGGTCCAACCACGCTGGCGAACTTTCAGTCTGCTATTCGCTCGGTCTCGTATCAGAATACCAATAATAACAACCCTTCAGCAATGACCCGTACTGTGAGCTTCACGGTGAATGATGGCGCTGCAAACAGTAACACCGTAACCCGCGACATAGCATTCACTGCGGTGAATGATAATCCGGTGTTGGCAGCGATTGAAGGAACGGCATTGGCGTACAGCGAAGGCCAGGCAGCAACGGTTATTACAGCAACAACCACCGTAGCAGATGTTGACAACGCGAACCTGGCGAGCGCTACAATACAGATCACGGGTAATTATGTAAATGGAGAAGATGTGCTGGCATTCACGAACGCGTTCAGCATCACGGGCGCATTTAATGCGGCTACCGGAACAATGACACTTACGGGTCCAACCACGCTGGCGAATTTTCAATCTGCGTTTCGTTCCGTGACCTATCAGAATACGAATAACAATAATCCATCTGCGTTGACACGCACGGTGAGTTTCACCGTGAATGATGGTTCAGCAAACAGTAACACGGTAACCCGGAACATCACGTTCACTGCGGTGAACGACAACCCGGTCCTGGCGGCCATCGAAGGAACAGCATTGGCCTACAGCGAAGGTCAGGCAGCAACAGCTATCACGACTACTACTACCGTTTCGGATGTTGATAATGCAAACCTCGCCAGTGCCACAATCCAGATCACCGGTAATTATGTCAATGGAGAAGATGTGCTGGCATTCACCAATGCATTCAGCATCACCGGTTCATTTAATGCTGCAACCGGAACAATGACGCTCACAGGGCCAACCACGCTGGCGAATTTTCAATCTGCGATTCGTTCCGTGACCTATCAGAATACGAATAACAATAATCCATCTGCTTTGACACGCACGGTGAGTTTCACCGTGAATGATGGTTCAGCCAACAGCAACACGGTAACCCGCGACATTGCTTTCACTGCGGTGAATGATAATCCAGTGCTGGCAGCCATGGAGGCAGGTGCACTCGCGTATACTGAAAGTCAGGCCGCGACAGTAATCACAGCAACAACCACCGTGGCGGATGTTGATAATGCGAATCTGGCAAGTGCCACTATTCAGATCACCGGTAACTATACCAATGGTGAAGATGTGCTGGCATTCACCAATGCGTTCAGTATCACGGGCTCATTTAATGCAGCAACCGGAACAATGACGCTCACCGGTCCAACCACGCTGGCGAATTTTCAGTCTGCCGTCCGTTCAGTTACCTATCAGAATACCAATAACAACAATCCATCATCGCTGACACGCACGGTAAGTTTCACGGTGAATGATGGTTCAGCAAACAGTAACACGGTGACACGGAACATCACGTTCACTGCGGTGAACGATAACCCGGTATTAGCTGCAATAGAAGCAGGCACACTTTCGTATAGTGAAGGTCAGGCAGCAACCATCATTACAGCAACAACAACGGTGGCTGATGTTGATAATCCTAATCTGGCCAGTGCTACCATTCAGATCACGGGTAACTATGTAAATGGTGAGGATGTGCTGGCGTTCACGAACGCATTCAGTATCACGGGTTCATTTAACGCAGCTACCGGAGCAATGACGCTCACCGGTCCGACTACGCTGGCGAATTTTCAGTCTGCGATCCGTGCGGTAACCTATCAGAATACAAATAATGCAAACCCTTCTGTCCTGACCAGAACTGTAAGCTTTACGGTAAACGATGGAGCGGCCAACAGCAATACAGTGACGCGCGACATTGCATTCACTGCCGTAAATGATAATCCGGTATTGGCTGCCATGGAAGCAGGTGCACTCGCGTATACCGAAAGCCAGGCCGCAACCATCATTACAGCAACCACTACGGTGGCTGATGTTGACAATGCGAATCTGGCGAGTGCAACAATCCAGATCACAGGCAATTATGCCAATGGAGAAGATGTGCTGGCGTTCACTAACGCGTTCAGTATTACCGGTTCATTCAACGCTGCTACCGGAACATTGACACTTACCGGTCCTACCACGCTGGCGAACTTTCAGTCTGCTATCCGTACGGTGACCTATCAGAATACCAATAACAACAATCCATCAGCCTTGACACGTACCGTGAGTTTCACCGTCAATGATGGAGCGGCAAACAGCAACACGGTAACCCGGAACATTACGTTCACTGCGGTAAATGATAATCCGGTATTGGCTGCTATTGAAGCGGGCACGCTTGCCTATAGTGAAGGTCAGGCCGCAACCATTATTACGGCAACAACAACAGTCGCGGATGTTGATAATACGAACCTGGCCAGTGCCACAATTCAGATCACGGGAAACTATGTAAATGGAGAAGATGTGCTGACGTTCACCAACGCATTCAGCATCACCGGATCATTTAACGCGGCAACCGGAACAATGACGCTCACAGGCCCGACTACGCTGGCGAACTTTCAGTCTGCGATCCGTGCGGTAACCTATCAGAATACAAATAATGCAAACCCTTCTGTTCTGACCAGAACCGTTAGCTTTACGGTAAACGATGGAGCGGCCAACAGCAACACCATAACGCGTGACATCGCGTTCACTGCAGTCAATGATGCTCCCGTGCTGGCGGCTATTGAAGTGGGAGCTTTGACGTACAGTGAAGGTCAGGCGGCAACGGTTGTTACGGCAACAACCACAGTGGCTGATGTTGATAATGCGAATCTCACCAGCGCTACCGTACAGATCACAACGAACTACGTGAATGGAGAAGATGTGCTTGCTTTCAGTACGGCATTTGGAATTACAGGTTCATTTAATGCCGCTACCGGAACCCTTACCCTTTCCGGAACAACGACCCTGACCAACTACCAGTCTGCTTTACGTGCAGTTACTTATCAGAATACAAACAACAATAACCCTTCAGCAGTAACCAGAACGGTAAGCCTTACCGTGAATGATGGTACAGTAAACAGTAACACGGTAACGCGCGACATCATATTCACTGCGGTGAACGACAGTCCGGTACTGGCGGCTATAGAAGCAGGTGCATTAACGTACTCAGAAGGCCAGGCTGCAACGGTGATCACCGCGACCACCACAGTAGCGGATGTTGATAATACTAACCTGACCGGTGCTACGGTACAGATCACGGCTAACTATGCAAGTGGAGAAGATGTACTTGCCTTCACCGCAGCATTCGGTATCACGGGAACATTCAATGCGGCCAGTGGTACGCTGACGCTTTCCGGAACAACGACATTAGCGAATTATCAGGCGGCTCTCCGTGCTGTTACCTATGAGAATACCAATACTGCTAATCCTTCAGCGTCAACACGTACCGTAAGTTTTACCGTGAATGATGGTACGGCAAACAGTAACACCGTTACGCGGAATATTACGTTCACAACGGTTAATGATGCACCGGTATTGGCGGCTATTGAAGGAACATCCCTGCCATACGCAGAAGGCCAGGCTGCTACCATAATTACAGCAACGACTACAGTTGCTGACGGTGACAATGCCAACCTCACCAGTGCCACGATTCAGGTCACCGGTAATTATGTCAATGGTGAAGATGTACTGGCATTCACGAATGCGTTCAGCATCACCGGATCGTTCAATGCCGCTACCGGAACACTGACGCTCACGGGTCCGACTACTTTGGCGAATTTTCAATCGGCTATTCGTTCGGTCACATACCAGAACACCAATAATGCTAACCCGTCAGTTCTCACCCGTACGGTAAGCTTTACCGTGAATGACGGAAGTCTGAATAGCAATACCATTACACGCAGCATTGCTTTCACTGCAGGTAATGACGCGCCTGTGCTGGCCGCTATCGAAGGAACCGCATTGAGCTATAGTGAGGGTCAGGTGGCAACTGTAATTACCTCGACTACTACAGTGGCTGATGTTGATAATACAACGTTGACCGGTGCTACCATTCAGATCACAACGAACTATGCAAATGGTGAAGATGTGCTGGCATTTGCTACAGCTTTCGGAATCACGGGAACGTTCAATGCGGCCACGGGTACGTTAACCCTTACCGGTACAACCACGCTGGCCAACTATCAGTCAGCATTGCGTGCGGTGACCTATCAGAACACCAATACAAATAATCCTTCAGCATTAACACGCACGGTAAGTTTTACCGTGAATGATGGAATAGTGAACAGCAATTCCGTAACACGTGACATCACCTTTACAGTTGTTAATGATGCTCCGGTGCTGGCTGCGATCGAAGCTGCAGCGATGACCTATAGTGAAGGTCAGGTCGCCACAGCGATAACAGCAACTACTACAGTGACGGATGTTGATAATACCAACCTTACCGGTGCCACGGTTCAGATAACTTCCAACTATGTAAATGGAGAAGATGTGCTTGCCTTCACGGCTGCCTTTGGGATCACCGGATCATTCAATGCAACAACCGGAACACTGACGCTTACCGGTACAACAACCGTAGCTAACTATCAGTCGGCTTTGCGTGCGGTCACATTCCAGAATACCAATAATAACAACCCATCAGTCCTGACACGAACAGTGAGTTTCACGGTGAATGATGGAACAACAAACAGTAACACCGTCACACGGGATGTAACATTCACCGCAGTGAACGATGCTCCCGTGTTGGCATCTACAGAAGCAGGCGCGCTTACGTATACCGAAGGTCAGGCCGCTACTGCGATCACCTCAACAACAACGGTGGCTGATGTGGATAATACAAATCTTACCGGAGCCACTGTACAGATCACAGCTAACTATGTGAATGGAGAAGATGTTCTTGCCTTTACCGCTGCGTTTGGAATCACCGGAACATTCAATGCCACTACCGGAACGCTGACGCTCACCGGTACAACCACAATCGCCAACTATCAGTCAGCACTTCGTGCGATTACCTATCAGAATACCAATAACAGTAATCCATCAGCGCTAACACGGACAGTAAGTTTCACAGTGAATGATGGTACAGTGAACAGTAACACTGTAACACGCAATATTGCGTTTACCCTGACGAATGATGCACCGGTACTGGCGGCCATGGAAACCGGAACCCTGTCATACAGTGAAGGCCAGGTGGCCACGGCAATTACGGCAACAACCACTGTAGCCGATGTTGACAACACTAACCTGACCAGCGCTACGATTCAGATCACCACGGGCTATGTGAATGGTGAAGATGTACTGGCCTTTACAGCTGCTTTCGGAATAACGGGATCATTCAATGCAGCAACAGGCATACTGACACTTACCGGTACAACCACACTGGCTAACTATCAGTCAGCATTACGAGCCGTAACGTATCAGAATACCAATAACAATAATCCGTCTGCGTCAACCCGCACCGTAAGCTTTACCGTGAATGATGGAACGGTGAACAGTAATACTGTTACCCGCGATATCACATTTACCACCATTAACGATGCGCCCATACTGGCAGCAATCGAAGCAGGTGCCCTGGCGTATGCGGAAGGTCAGGCAGCAACGATAATTACATCAACAACTACGGTAACGGATGTTGATAACATCAACCTGAGCAGTGCTACGGTTCAGGTTTCTGCAAACTATGTGAATGGTGAAGATGTACTGAACTTCACTTCGGCTTTTGGAATCACAGGGTCATTTGATGCTGCATCAGGTATATTGACACTCACCGGAAATACTACGGTGGCTAACTATCAATCGGCCCTGCGTGCCGTTACGTATCAGAATACCAACAACAGCAATCCATCTGCGGCAACGCGCACCATAAGCTTTACCGTGAATGATGGCGCGATAAACAGTAATACCATTATCCGGAATATTACGTTCACGGCAGTCAATGATGCACCCGTTCTGGCTGCTATCGAAGGATCGGATCTGAATTATTCAGAAGGTGATGCGGCAACTGTGATTACTTTGTCAACTACCGTGACTGATCCGGATAATACTACGATTGCTGGTGCCACAATCTCAATTACAGCGAACTATAGTAATGGAGCGGATGTCCTCGCGTTTACCAACGCGTTCGGTATAACAGGTTCTTTCAATGCAGCTACCGGTGTTCTGACCTTAACCGGATCAGCATCGCTGGCAAACTACCAGGATGCGATTCGTTCCGTTACGTATCAGAACACGAATAATAATAACCCTTCTGTACTTACGCGCACCATAAGTTTTGTGGTTAATGATGGGGCCGTGAACAGCAACGTGGTTACCCGAAACATACTGTTTACAGCGGTCAATGATGCTCCGGTTGCCGTAAACGACAACTTTACCACAGCGGAAGATACGTTCATCGACATTGTAGTAACAACGAATGATACGGATGTTGATAACGGCATTGATCCGACTTCGGTCACAGTCATTACA
>DASXWH010000029.1:0-52038 GCA_036503775.1 Ohtaekwangia sp. | reverse complement strand
TCTTCCAGCGATAACTTCTTTTGTTGTGCATGCGTGCCAAGCGAAATCAATCCGAGCAAGGCAACGACAACAAGTTTATAAGTGTGCATGATTCGTAATTTCATAAGAGGTTTAAACAATAGCAGGCTGTGGTTGGACGGGTGTATTGAGTTGATCATGACCCGCATCTGCCTTGCGTGCATAGGGACGTGAGAAATAAGAGTACACAGAAGGTATCACATACAGGGTAAGCACACCGGCAAAGATTAACCCACCGACAACGGCAATACCCAATGACGTTCTACTTCCGGATGATGTTCCTAATGAAAGTGCAATGGGTAGTGTACCGAAGATCATTGCGAGGGTTGTCATGAGAATAGGTCTGAAGCGTGAAGCAGCTGCTGATAACACGGCATCTTTTACGGACAGTCCTTCTGCTTTTCGCTGATTGGCAAATTCTACGATGAGGATACCATTCTTGGTGATCAACCCGATGAGCATGATGATACCAATCTGACTAAACACATTGATCGATTGACTCGTTAGCCATAAACTGATCAATGCACCGGTAATAGCCATGGGCACGGTAAGCAGAATGATGAACGGATCAATCAGACTTTCAAATTGCGCAGCGAGCACCAGGTAGATAAGAATGATCGCAAAGATGAAGGCGAACACTAAGCTCGAGCTACTCTCTGCATAATCGCGGCTTTCACCACCCAGGTTGGTTGTGAATCCAGCTGGGAGAACACCTTTTGTGATTCCATCCATCTCAGCAATGGCTTCACCAAGGCTGACACCGGGTGCTGGCGTAGCGGAAATAGTAACACTGTATGATTGATTATACCGATAGATAGCCGGAGGACTTACACTTTCGTGCATACTCACCAGGTTATCCAACGAAACCATCTCACCGTTTTCAGCACGAAGGAATAAGGAATTGATGTCACCCGGTTCCAAACGTTCCTTGCGATCAAGCTGACCAATCACTTCATACTGACGATCGTTGTAAATAAAATATCCATAGCGTCTGCCACTCAACGCAAGCTGAAGGGTGCGACCGATCTCCTGCGTAGAAATGCCCAGTTGTGCCGCACGCTGGCGATCGATGTTTATTCCGATCTCCGGACGATTGACTTTGAAATCAGGATCCGGGAAGCTTAGCTTTTTGCTCTGATACACTTTGCTCATCAACTCCGGCATCACTTTCGTTAGCGAGGGAAGATCAGGCGCCTGAATAATATATTGTAAAGGTTGTGATGTGGAAAATCCTCCGATCGTTGGAAACTGAATCGGAATGATCATCACATTCCGGAATTTTCCTGACGCGGCCACAAGCTTCATGTAAACATCCTGCTGCGTCAAACCACTGGTTCGTTCTTTTGGATCTTTGAGGAAGATCCACTGAAATCCCATGTTCACCGGCTGAGCCAGCGATCCCACCGATGCAGCAATACCAGCATAGGTACGATCTGCATGAAGTTCTGGAATAGAGTCAGACACAAAGTTGTTGATCTCTTTCATTGTCTGCTCCATACTTTCGTACGAAGTTCCTTCCGGAGCAATCACAGCCAAACCGATCATCGAGCGATCTTCCAGTGGAGCAAGCTCGGAAGGAAGTTTAGGCGCGAGGAACCAGGCAAGCGCCAATGAGGCTACCAACACGACAAAGCCAACCCAGCGTACCCTGAAGAAAAGCTGAAGGGAACGTTCATAATAATTGTTCAGTGCAATAAACCACGGTTCTGTTTTGCGATATAACCAGTTATGAGAAGTATGTGACTTCAATAAATATGCACTCATCATCGGTGACAGGGTCAACGCGACAAATGCCGATATCAATACCGATCCGGAAACAACGATGGCAAACTCTTTAAATAATCTTCCGGTGATTCCACCTAAGAATAGAATCGGAAGGAAAACGGCCGCAAGGGTTACGGTAGTTGAGATTACGGCAAAGTAGATTTCGTTCGATCCTTTACGGGCCGCTTCAACGGGCTGCATGCCGGCTTCGATTTTTGCATAAATATTTTCCAACACCACAATGGCATCATCCACTACCAGACCGATGGCTAGCACAAGCGCAAGCAGTGTCAACACGTTGATCGAGAAATCGGCAATGTACATGATGAAGAAAGCCGAGATGATGGAAACGGGAATAGCCACTAGTGGAATAATCGTGCTTCTCCAATCGCGTAGGAAAGCGAAGATGATGAACGCCACCAGCACAAAGGCAAGGATGAGCGTCTCTTCCACTTCAGAAAGTGAATTTCGCACTGGTACCGTGAAATCTTTTCCCAGTGAAATGACATAGTCCTCTGGAGCATTGGCAACGATCTCTTCAAAGCGTGTTTTGAATTCTTCCACAATCGCTAATGAATTGGCACCTCGCTGAGGTTGAACGCCTGTGCCTACACCATAACGGGATATTTTTCCTTCACCAATGATCATGGCTGTGCGTTCGTTTTGTGACGACATCACGGCTTCACCAATATCACTGAAACGAACAATCGCGCCATCCTTCTGACGGATGATCATGTTGTTGAAGTCTGCTTCGCTTACTAATCTTCCTTCTGTCCGAAGGGACACCTCAGTGTTTTGCCCTTCAATTCTTCCGCTGGGAAGGTCTACGTTTTCACGTTGCAGCGCAGCTTGTACATCGGCAGGTGTTAATCCATACGCAGCAAGTTTGATGGGATCCATTCGCAAACGCATGGAGCGTTTACGTCCGGCATAACTGTCAACCAGCCGCACACCAGGAATGGATTGAAGACGCTCTTTAATATTGATGTTTACAAAATCAGTGATGTCTTCGAGACTCTTGGTGTTACTTTCTACTGTGAGGAACACAAGAATGTCTTGAGGACCAGATTTTTCAACAATGGTAGGTTCAATATCAGCCGGAAGTTGCTGTCGTGATTTTGATACTTTATCACGAACATCGTTGGCCACGGCTTCCAGATCAGCATCGAGATTAAATTCTACCGTGATGATACTCACCTGCTCACGTGAAACAGACGACAGCGCACGGATACCATTGGCTTCGGCAATTGCTTCTTCCAATGGTTTTGTCACCTGCGATGCAATGATGTCTGCACTGGCACCGGGATAAACTGTGGTTACCAACACAATAGGCGAATCGGTAACGGGATATTCACGTGTGCCGAGAAAGGTATAGCCAACGATCCCGAACAAGATCAACAGCACGGACATTACACCAGCCAGCACCGGACGGGAAATACTGATTTGAGAAATTGCACTCATAAATGAATTCTGATTCTTTAGATAGAGGGGAAATGGATTAATTAATAGTCACGAGCTGAACAGGCGTGCCGGGAGCGAGACGAAGCTGATTCGTGGTTACTACCGTGTCACCAGGTTGAAGACCTTTTACAATTTCTACAGCACCTGCACTACGCTGACCGATTTCAACGGCAACATGTTCAGCTTTCTGATTGCGCGATACAAACACCGAATAACCACCTGTTGATGGGATCAGCGATTGGGATGGAATCGATACTACTTTGTTGTCGTCTCCAAGTGAGAGAACGAGTCTGGCGCTTAGTCCAGGAAGCAATTTGCCATCGCGATTTTCGGTTAAACCACGCACCAATAGTGTTCTCGTTTCCTGACTGAGGCTTGCTGAACGCGCCACGATTTTGGTGGTATATACTTTGTGATCGGATGATATCGTGAAGTTTTGAGTGCTTCCCAGTTTAATCACATTGGTATATTTCTCGGGAACAGAGAATTCAACTTTGATAACGCTGTTGTCTTCAATATCAGTCAGGACTGTGTTAACCGATACAATAGCACCCGGATGGGTGTTGATCATACCGATCTGTCCGTTGAAGGGAGCGGTGATTCTTGTTTTGCTGACCGTCACCTGAAGTTCACGGATCTGCGCCTGCAATACTTTCAGATTGGTAGCGGTTTCATCATAATCCTGTTGAGACACAGCTTCTTTCTCTAGTAAATCACGAAGGCGTTTTTCATTCAGCTCAGCCAGTTTCTCTTGTTGACGAAACCGTTCCAGTTGTGCCTGAAGGTCTGCATCATCCAATACGAAGAGCACATCGCCCTCACGTACATGGCTTCCTTCTTTTACATTAACCTTTACGATTCTGCGGGTGAGTTCACTGACGATGTCTACGGTTTGATTCGCGAGCAGTGTACCGGTCACTTCCAGTTCTTCTTTGATCAATCCGGTAGCGGTAATGGCTGCATCCACGGGTATTCCCTGGAAGGCAGGGGCAGTTTCTTGTTTTAGATTCTCTGCCTGGGTTGTGCAGGCCACGAAAACCACATTCGAGGCAGCCGCAAGGGCAAGCACGGAAAGGGTTCGGATAACGATAGCGGAGTAGGGGAGTTTTTGCATACGATGTTACGTTTTTATTATTGAATTATTTAAATATTTCGATAAATAAAAGAACACGAATCCCGTGTTCTTTTTACTTCAATGGGACTATAACTGATTTATTTATCGAAATGTTTCGATAGGTTGAAAAGATTTATTGAAATTTTTCAATAAATGGAAAGACTAGTTGGTTTTCAGGGTTTTAAGGAAGGCAATGAATTCATCCAGCACCTCGTTGTTCAGATTGTAACGCACATTACGGCCCTCTTTTTCGGAAAGAATGATCTCCGTATCGGTCAGCAGTTTCAGGTGGTGGGCAATGGAGGGCTGCGCGAGATCAATCAGGTCGCAGAGGTCTACGCAATACAAACAGTCATTTTGTTTTTTTATCTCCTTCAGGATCAGGAGACGATTTGAATCAGATAGTGCTTTGGCGATCTTTTCGGCCTTCTTTGAGTTCATGGGCGCGACTGTTGGTGAGACAAAAATACGTAATGCCAGCGGTTTGAAAAATTTCAGTTGGACCTAAAACGAACGGAGTGCCGGATGAGTTCCACCACGGCAAGGTGGTGTTATGTATTAAAATAAGGTATCAAATCACTTTTGTTTCGCCCTTGCTGTAAAATCCGTTTCACATTTCTTTTTTAAACAGTACCTTCCATACCTATTTTTTTCAAACCAGAAGATGAACCTCAACATAGACGCGCAAAAACAAAACACCTTTGATGCTATTGTGGTAGGCACCGGTGTGAGTGGCGGGTGGGCTGCGAAAGAATTAACCGAAAAAGGTCTCAAGACTTTAGTGCTCGAACGCGGAAGAGACGTGAAGCATAAAGTGGATTACCCCACGATGCTGAAGAACCCCTGGGAACTTCCGCATGGCGGAAAGCTTTCTGCGGAGGAAGTGAAGTTCATGCCGGTGCAAAGCAGAACCGGATGGATCGGGCAATCAACGAAACACTGGTGGGTGAATGATCTCGAAAATCCATACACCGAAGTAAAACCGTTCGACTGGATCCGCGGCTATCACGTAGGAGGCCGCTCCATCATGTGGGGAAAACAAACGTATCGTTTATCCGATTTGGATTTTGAAGCGAATGCCAAAGAAGGCATCGCAGTGGATTGGCCTATTCGTTACAAGGATCTTGCTCCCTGGTATGATTATGTGGAATCGTTCATCGGTGTCAGCGGACAGGCTGAAGGAATACCTCACCTTCCCGATGGAAAGTTTCTTCCTCCCATGGAGTTGAATTGCGTGGAAGAAGAATTCCGCGACAAGCTTGCAGAAAAGATGGGAAGAAAGCTCACGATCGGAAGAGTAGCCCACCTGACCGCACCATTGGCGCATGATCCCAGTCGTGGTGTTTGCCAGTCGAGAAACTTGTGTGATCGTGGTTGTCCCTTTGGTGCCTATTTCAGCAGCAACGCATCGACACTACCCTTTGCCATGAAGACGGGTAACATGACCTTGCGGCCGCATTCTATTGTTCATTCTATTATATATGATGAGAAGAAGGGAAAAGCAGTAGGGGTAAGAGTGCTCGATGCACAAACCAAAGAAGAGATAGAGTACTTCGCTAAAATCATTTTCCTGAATGCATCTACATTAGGAAGTACACACATCTTGCTGAACTCTACTTCAAACCGTTTCCCGAATGGATTGGGAAATGGCAGTGACCAGTTGGGAAGAAACCTGATGGATCATCAATACCGCACTGGTGCCGAAGCCGATGTGGAAGGTTTTGAAGACAAGTATTATATCGGTCGCAGGCCCAATGGAATTTATATTCCCCGATTCAGAAATGTCGGCAATGATAAGCGACCTGACTATATAAGAGGTTTCGGTTATCAGGGCGGAGGTAGTCGTGATGGCTGGGGACGTGGTGTTGCTGAACTTTCCTTTGGTGAAGAATTGAAGAACTCTCTGACAACACCGGGTATCTGGAAGATTGGTATCACGGGCTTCGGTGAGTGTTTACCGTACGAAGACAACCGTGTCACGCTTGATAAAGAAAAGAAAGATGTTTATGGCTTACCCGTACTGAGCATTGATGCCGAATGGAAAGCCAATGAAAAAGCCATGCGCAAAGACATGATGAACTCAGCTGCAGAGATGCTGACCACAGCCGGGTTCAAAAATGTATCCACGTACGATGCACCCAACAACATCGGATTGGGAATTCACGAAATGGGAACAGCCCGCATGGGAAAAGATCCGAAAACATCCGTACTCAACAAGTGGAATCAGGTACACGAAGCACCGAACGTTTTTGTAACGGATGGTGCGGCAATGACATCTTCGGCTTGTCAGAATCCATCATTAACCTATATGGCATTGACAGCAAGAGCTGCGGACCATGCCGTGATTGAATTGAAGAAAGGAAATTTATAAAATGCAATTTTCCCGCAGATCCCGCAGATGAACGCAGATTTAACCCGCGGTGATCTGCGAAATCTGCGGGAAACAAATTTTACCGAACTATGAACAGAAGAGAAGCCATCCAGAAAACAGCCCTCGCCCTGGGCTACGCCATCACCGGCCCTGCGCTCATCGGAATCATGAAGGGATGCAAAGCCTCTCCCGAGTTGACGTATACACCGGTGTTCTTCACGAAAGAACAAGCACTACTGGTTGCTGAACTTTCTGAGATCATCATTCCAAAGACATCAACACCAGGCGCAAAAGAAGCTGGCGTTCCGGCATTCATCGATGACATGGTGAAAGAAGTTTACCCGCAAGCCGACAAAGATCGATTCATCAAAGGCCTCACGGATTTTGACGCAGATGCCCAAAAGACCTATGGAGATTCTTTTACGTCCTTAAAAAAAGAAGATCAGGTGGCGCTGGTAAAAAAACATCACGATGAAGCATTATCCAATTCAACTGTAGGTGGTTCTGTGGGATGGTGGCGTGCTGGTAGTGGCGGAGGTAAACCTTTTATTCTTGAAATGAAAGAACTGACGTTGTTAGGTTTCTTCACCAGCGAACCTGGTGCTACACAAGTATTACAATACAACATGGTACCCGGACCTTTTAAGGGATGTGTTCCGTTGGCCGAGGTGGGTAAGACGTGGGCAACATAATTCCAGATTCCAAATTCCAGATTTCAAATTACCAATCTGGAATTTGAAACCTGGAATCTGGAATAATAATTTAAGTCAACATTCCGCCATCTACCTGCAACACCTGTCCTGAAATGTAGGTAGACATATCTGATCCTAAGAATACACACGCATCAGCCACATCTTCCGGTCTTCCACCACGTTTCAATGGTATAGCATCTCTCCAGCTTTGAACCGTTTTCGGATCAAGCACAGCTGTCATTTCTGTTTCAATAAATCCCGGAGCAATAGCATTGGAACGGATGCCGCGTGAACCTAATTCAAGCGCAACGGATTTAGTAAATCCGATGATACCGGCTTTGGATGCTGCGTAGTTAGCCTGGCCTGCATTACCTTTTATTCCCACTACCGAAGTCATGTTGATGATGGATCCACTTTTTTGTTTCATCATCTGTTTCGTAGCCGCCTTCACCGTGTTGAAGCAGGATTTCAGATTCACGTTGATCACTTTATCCCACATCTCTGCGGTCATACGAAGCAGCAATGTGTCCTGTGTTATACCTGCATTGTTTACCAGAATATCAAGAGAACCAAAATCAGCAATAACATCATTCACCAGTTTCTCGGCTTGTGCAAAATCAGAAGCATCAGAACGATATCCTTTCGCTTTCACACCTTTGGATGCCAGTTCCGTTTCCAGGGCCTGACCTTGCTCCACACTGGAGAGGTAAGTAAACGCAACGTTGGCACCTTGCTCGGCATACTTGATGGCGATGGACCGGCCGATACCTTTGGACGCCCCGGTAACGAGGGCTGTTTTGCCTTGTAATAGTTTCATTGTACTTTCGGATTCTTACTTTTTGTTGCGCTAAAGTAAATCTTATTTTTAAAACTATAAGCACTTGACCGCTGCTCAAAACAACCGCCTCTTTGTCGCGGGTTCACTGATCATTGGAAGCGCGTCTCTTGCGCTGGATTTTTACAGCCATTCCTGCGGCCTGTTGCTAACGCCTGACTCTCAGGATTACCTGGCAGCAGCCACCAGTTTCCGGACGGATCAAATGCTTTTAAATCAACACGGCTCACCTTACGTATACTGGCCTCCGCTATTCCCGATGATACTAAGCTTGTTTGGAAACCCCCAGGCTGCCATGGTGTGGGTTAATTTTTTTATCAAAGTGATTATCGGGATTCTTTTATTCCGGATCGCGCAGAAATACATCCGTCATACCGGGTTACAACTTTCATTCATGCTGGTAACATTGTGTGGCGTTCACCTGCTCATGATCTCCGTATACCTGTGGTCTGAACTTATTTTTCTTTTGCTCGTGCTCATCAATTTTTATGCGGCACTTCATCACCGCTTGTCGCGTATATATTTTATAACACTGCTCACTACCGGATTCATGATCTGCCTGCAGCGAAATGCCGGCTTCTTTTATGTCAGCGCGGTCAGTGTATGGCTGTTGGTACATCAGGACTCATCGTTGATATCACGTCTTATCATCAGCGTCATTTTTTTTATCGTTTCTGTTTCAGGTCTTAGCATCTGGCATGTATATGTAACCAACCTGCATCTGGCATACCGGCTTGATGATTACCCATTCTTTGAAAATATCAGTGGCAATACATTTTCTCTCCTGATCTCGCTGGGCAAATTTTTTCTGTCAGGTACAGTAGGTGTGATCATAGCCATTCTCATACTGGTTGCGTCTATTCTGTATGCCCTTCGGTTACAACTCCTGAAAGGCCAATTGCTGCTGGCGTTTTTAATCGTGGTTACGTACCTGCCCGGGCTTGCTTTTGTGGAGGCCTTACCGAATGATGAAATGGATCGCTTCTTATCCGTGATCATTCCTTTTTTGTGCATCCTTATTTTTGCAGCGGCAGATCAATTGTTCCGACACAAAAATCCGGGGTGGCGCGCTTCGGTTCTGGTTGTGTTGATTTGCTGGAACACCTATTCCCTGGCGCGCACGGTGACTAATGCGGAGATCTGGCACATAGGGAGTTGTTCGGCTAAAATGGAATCTGAACATTCAGCGGGCAGCTAATACACCGTTTACGGTACCTTATTTTATACCCAAGCAGTTTTACCAAATTAATCACCTGTCAACGCACATAAGGCGTTAAATCTTTTTATTGATCAATCTGCCTTTTATCTTTGGCAGCGAATTTTAAATCCTATACTATGTCAAAATATGATCTGATCGTGATCGGGAGTGGTCCCGGGGGATACGTAGCCGCCATACGGGCATCTCAGCTGGGAATGAAAGTAGGGGTAGTAGAGAAAGCGGAAATCGGTGGTATATGCCTTAACTGGGGATGTATCCCAACCAAAGCGTTATTAAAAAGTGCACAGGTTTTTGAATATATCAAGCATGCCAAAGACTACGGTGTTGAAGTGAAAGATTTCAAAGCCGATTTTGATGGCATCGTTAAACGCAGCCGCGATGTAGCCGCCAGCAATAGTAAAGGTGTTCAGTTTTTGTTCAAGAAAAATAAGATTGATCTGATCGAAGGTTTTGGTAAACTGAAGAAAGGTGGCAAAGTAGAGGTAACAGACGCAGCCGGAAAGAAAGTTGATTACGAAGCAAAGCATACCATACTGGCTACCGGTGGACGTTCACGTGAGCTTCCGAGCATGAAGATCGATGGCAAGAAGATCATCGGTTACCGCGAAGCCATGGTATTAAAAGAACTACCTAAGAAATTATTGGTTGTTGGGTCTGGTGCTATCGGAGTTGAGTTCGCATATTTTTATCGCGCGCTGGGCACGGAAGTTACCATCGTTGAATTCCTGCCGCGCATCGTTCCGGTAGAAGATGAGGAAGTTTCTAAAACATTGGATAAGATCTTCAAGAAAGACGGAATGAAGATCTACGTGAACTCTGAAGTAACAAAAGTAGATACGTCAGGCAAGGGATGCGTAGCAACGGTGAAAACACCGGAAGGCGAAATCAAGCTGGAGGCGGATATCGTTCTCTCTGCAGTGGGTGTAGCCACCAACCTGGAAGGTATAGGCCTGGAAGAAGTTGGTGTAAAAACCGACAAAGGAAAAGTAGTAGTAGATGACTTTTATAAGACTAACGTTTCCGGTGTTTATGCCATTGGAGATATTGTTAAAGGTCAGGCACTGGCTCACGTAGCTTCTGCTGAGGGTATCATCTGCGTGGAGAAGATTGCCGGTCAGAATCCGGAGCCACTCAATTATAATAACATTCCAGGTTGCACATACTGTACACCTGAGATTGCTTCTGTGGGTTATACTGAAGAAGCTGCGAAGAAAGCAGGATATGAAATTAAAGTAGGTAAGTTTCCGTTCAGCGCTTCCGGAAAAGCAAAGGCGGCCGGAGCCACAGACGGTTTCGTGAAGGTGATCTTTGATGCCAAGTATGGCGAATGGTTAGGTGCTCACTTTATCGGTGCGAACGTAACCGAAATGATCGCGGAAGTAGTGGCAGCGCGCAAGTTGGAAACTACGGGTCACGAGATCATTAAATCCGTTCATCCGCACCCGACCATGAGTGAAGCCATCATGGAGGCGGCTGCGGCCGCGTATGGTGAGGTGATTCATATTTAGTATTTGCTTTATCTGAAATAATGAGGCCTGTGGATTATAAAAATTCACAGGCTTTTTTTATGATATTATATTATGGAATCCTTTCCATGTACGCATCTTTAGCCCGTAAACAACATTTACTATGAAATCAATCATCATTGTATTAACTGCGATAGCTATTGGTTTAACGATAAACAGTCATGGACAGAAAATACCAGCTGCCTGGAAACCCGGCATGAAGCTCGAAGCCAGCTACAGTGGTGGTATGACCCAGTATTCCTACAAAATTGTAATCTCTGATTCCGTGAGCTACATGAATGTAGTAAACGAGAAAGGCGCTAAACACTACGACCGCAAATTCACGCAACCGGAATTGAATGATATCCTCGCCTTCCTGGCCCAAGCTGAGTTTGATAAAATAGAAAGTGAACACACTGGCCCGACAGACGATAAGGGCTCAGAGTCGGTTATCCTGACGTGGGATTTTGAGGTGATAGGTGCCTCCGAAAGTTCAGGCACAAGCATTGTTGAACCGTACCGCGATAATTTTAATTCCATCACCGCATACGTGCAGGGCCTGTTCCCAAAAGACCAGAAGAAAAAGAAGAAATAATTTTGTAAATTGAGTCCATGACAAAAGCGATCCTGAACATCTGGAGTGTTATCAATAAGATACTAACGATTATAAACAGCTTCCTTCTGGCGGTATTATTTTCCAGTGGAATACCCGAGAAGAACAGGAAAGGGAAAGAAATCAGAATTCCCCTGGTTGCAAACATAATCCTGTTGATCGTATTGGTCGCGATTTTTACGCTGGCTATACGATACTATGGACGCAGTCATGCTCCGCAACTCTCTTAAGTTCAATCACAACACCACAATAAAAAATGAAAGTCATCGGAATCCGATGACTTTTTTTATGCAATAAAATCAGGTTGACTATTTTTCATCCGTGACAGCGCCTTTCTCCAGAAAGATCGTCTGGGTAGGGTAGGCAAACTGGATCCCACGCTTTTCAAACTCTTCGAAGATCTTCAGGTTAACCGATTGCTGGATGTCCATATAATCATTGTACTCAGCGCTTTCCACAAAGTACACTACTTCGAAGTTGAGTGAAGAAGCTCCATAGGAAGAGAAGTGCGCACGATCGAATGTTACCTTCGGGTGAGCTTCAATAAATTGCTTAACCAGCCCTGGAATTTCACGAAGCTTGTCGGCTTTGGTCTGATAAGTGACACCAAAGGTAAATATGATCCTCCGTCTGTCCATCCGCTTGAAATTGTGCAGCCGTGACTTGGTCAGGTCAGAGTTGGAAACAATCAGTTGTTCACCGGTCAGGCTTTTTAGGCGGGTTGTCTTGATGCCTATATTTTCTACCGTTCCTTTTTTGTCGTCTACGGTAACAAAATCGCCCACTTCAAAAGGCCGGTCAAAGAAGATCACAAAGTAATTGAACAGGTCGCCCAGGATATTTTGTGCGGCCAGCGCAATGGCAATACCACCAATGCCAAGTCCGGCAATAATCGTGGTAACATCATACCCCAGGTTATCAAACAAGGCCAGCAAGCCTATTGCCCACACCACCATGTTAACGATCAGCATAATGCCAGGTATCTGCTTTATTTTCTCTTCGCCACCTTCCTGTTTGTTCAGGAATGATTTCAATACCAGTTCAATGGTGGTGGAGATAAGCCGAAGGATAAAAAAGGTAATGATAAGGGCGGTGGCAACTTCTACAACCCGTGTAACCCTGGGAGAAAGACTCAGCATATTCAACCCCCAGTAAATCACCACAAAGCTCATCACCGGAAGGGCAAAACGTTCAACACCTTTCACTACATAATCATCAATGACGGTCTCCGTTCGTGCGGACCATGCATGAAGTTTTTTAAGCAGAAATTTTTTAATCAGTCGAATAGCAACTAACCCGACTACGATAATGGCTACCGTAATCAAATACTCCTTTACCGTATTCCCCAGGTACTCCTGTTTTAAAAACGCTTCAGTGTTCATAGTCTTCCTGATCTGCTGCAAAGCTAATGAAGTGCGCTTATTTCAAACAGGATTTTAAAACGCAAATTCTTCTGCACGAACAGCGTAATAATTGCTCAGTTTCCCGCGTTAAAATTTCTGCGTAAACTCTATATTTAGAGGTAAATATTCCGAACTTAACTTTCCTGAAATTCCCTTCCTTTTATGAAAAACCTACCCTGGAAAAAAATTGCCATCGGTGCGGCAGCCGTTGGCATTATTGTTATTGGTGTATACTTTGCCACCACCGGAATTGGTAGTAAACCCGGACCGAGTTACATCAACCCGGCTTTCGGTGAATACATCTCATCGTATTCGGCAGGTGTGCTTCCATCCGGAACAACCGTGCGTGTGATGCTGACGCAGGATGCGGTTGACTCAACACTCATCGGGCAGGAGAGTTCAGCCAGGTTATTTTCATTAAGTCCATCTGTGAGCGGCAAGACTGTCTGGCTTGACAGACGTACCGTTGAGTTCAGGCCGGAGGGCCGGTTAACCTCAGGCCAGATTTACAACGTAAGTTTCTATTTGTCCAAACTCAGGGAAGTGCCTGAAGAACTAGGCACGTTCGAATATACATTCCAGGTCATTCCGCAGAATTTTGAATTGTCAGTCGACAACGTTAAACCTTATGTAAAAACGGAATTAAAACGTCAGAAAATTGAGGGAACATTGTTTACCGCAGATTTTGCTGAGAACGGTTCAGTTGAACAAATGCTTAGCCCGACACAGGATAGTAAAAGCATGAAAGTTACGTGGACACATAATCCGGATGGAAAGCAGCACACCTTTATCGTTGAGGACGTTGCCCGGAAGGATGAAGCCAGCATCGTGATGATCAATGTTGAAGGGAAACCGCTTGGTGTTGATCGAAAGGAAGAACGTAAAGTAGAAATTCCATCCCTGAGCGATTTCAAACTGATGAGCGCCAAAGTGGTGCAAAGCCCTAATCAATATGTAGTGCTTCAGTTCTCCGATCCGCTGAAAGAAAAACAAAATCTCGAAGGCCTGATTTCGGTCACCGAACTGGCGGGTCTTGATTTTGATATTCATGATAATGAGATATGGGTATATCCTCCCGCACGGCAGGCTGGAACTAAAACCATTCGCATCGAAGCCGGAGTCCGGAATATTCTCGATTATAAAATGAAAGCTCCGGCAACAGCCGAAGTGATATTTGAGCAGGTGGCCCCCGCTGTACGGTTTACGGGCAAAGGGTCAATTCTGCCCGGCACAGACGGTATGGTGCTTCCGTTTGAAGCGGTTAACCTGAATGCGGTTGATGTAACGATCGTCAAGATCTTCGAGAACAATATTCTTCAGTTCCTGCAGGTAAATGATATCGAGGGAAATCAGGAGTTACGCAGAGTAGGAAAGAAAGTGGTTGTGAAAACCATTCAGCTGGATAACACCGGTGTAACTGATTTCGGAAAGTGGAACCGGTATACACTGGACCTCTCAACCCTGATCAATACAGAACCCGGTGCGATCTATCAGGTAAAACTCAATTTCAAGAAAGCATACTCTACCTATAACTGTGATGGGGAGGAAACGGGTGAAGAAGAAGACAGTGGCGAACAGTTCGATGATTTTGAATACGACTACGGATACTATGACGAAGAAGGTGGCTATTACGATTCATATGATGACTACTATTACTATGAAGATTACGACTGGGAGCAACGCGAGAATCCTTGCCATTCATCATATTACACGTCAAGCCGTGCCATCAAACGAAATGTACTGGCTTCCGATCTGGGCTTAACCACCAAGCGTGGTGACGATGGCAATACATTGATTTTTGTAACCGATCTGAAAACCACGCAACCGATGTCAGGTGTTCAGGTTGAGCTATATGATTTTCAGCAACAGGTTATCGGCACGGCCACGACAAGCGCTGATGGAAAGGCTGTGATCAATTCAAAAGAACCCCCTTCTGTTTTGGTAGCGAAGAGTGGTGCACAAAGAGGATATCTGAAACTGGGTTACGGTGAGGCACTTTCCGTCAGCAACTTCGATGTGTCAGGTGAAGTGGTTCAGCGTGGCATCAAAGGATTTTTATATGGTGATCGTGGTGTGTGGCGTCCGGGTGATTCCTTGTACCTCACGTTCATTCTCGAAGACAAGAATAAATTATTACCACAGTCTCATCCGGTGGTATTTGAAATGCAGAATCCACAGGGGCAGGTTGTTAATCGAATTGTTCGTTCGGCTTCTGAAAACGGATTCTACAAGTTTGCAACTGCTACTAGCTCTGATGCGCCTACCGGTAACTGGACCGGGCGCGTCAAGGTCGGTGGAACTGAATTTGTCCAACCACTGAAGATCGAAACGGTTAAACCAAACCGGCTCAAGATCAACCTGGATTTTGGTACAGATAAGTTCACAACACCCAGCGTCAGCGGCACACTGGATGTTAAATGGTTGCATGGTGCACCTGGAAGAAACCTGAAGGCCGAATTTGACATGCTGCTGGTAACTGTACCTACACAATTCAAGAAATACCCGGAGTTTACATTTGAAGATCCGGCTCGTGAATTTTATAGTGAAGCCACACCGGTATTTGAAGGCTATACAGATGATGAAGGTAAAGCATCCGTGAATGTCAGTCTCGAATCAAACTACAGTGCACCCGGATTTTTGAATGCCATCTTCCGCGGAAAAGTTTTCGAGGAAAGCGGCAACTTCAGTATTGATCGGTTCAGTGTGCCATACTTTCCGTATGAATCGTATATCGGAATGAAAACTCCTGAAGGAGAAAAGTATAGTGGCATTTTATACTTTGATAAACCTCATCAGGTTGATCTCGTCACGGTGGATCCCGATGGTAATCCGGTTTCACGCAATGATATTGAGATCTCCATGTTCAAGCTTGGCTGGCGCTGGTGGTGGGATAATTCCGGTGAGAGCATTGCCAACTACATTGAAGGATCCTATTCGAAGCTGATAAAAAGCGGCAAGACCAAAACGGTTAACGGAAAAGGTTCCTGGACTTTCGAAATGAAAGCCGGTGAACAGGAGTATGGAAGATATTTTGTCCGCGCCTGCGATCCGGTTTCAGGTCACTGCACCGGCCAAATCATTTACATCGATGAACCAGGCTGGTACAGCCGTGCACGCGGTGATGATTCAAAAGGTGGTGCCACGATGCTTTCATTTTCAACGGATAAACCAACCTATAACATCGGTGAAAAAGTAAACCTTACCATCCCGGGAAGTGCTCAGGGGCGCGCCTTGGTAAGTATTGAAAGTGGAAGCAAAGTGTTGCAAACACACTGGGTAGATACACAGCAGGGTGAAACCAAATTCAGTTTTGATGTAACGCCCGAAATGGCCCCTAATGTTTATGTTCATGTTGCATTACTTCAGCCCCATGCACAAACCAACAATGACCGGCCGATCCGGTTGTATGGTGTTGCCGCCATCAGAGTGGAGGATCCAAATACCCATCTGGAACCCGTTATCACAATGCCGGATGTTTTGGAGCCGGGTGAGGAGGTGACGATAAAAATTTCAGAGAAGACAAAACGCAAAATGACCTACACCATCGCAGTGGTAGACGAAGGGCTGCTGGATATTACGCGATTCAAAACACCGGATGCCTGGAGTCGGTTCTATGCACGTGAAGCATTAGGTGTCCGTACGTGGGATGTGTTTGATGACGTCATGGGAGCATTTGGAGCCCACATTGAAAGATTACTTGCCGTAGGCGGTGACGCAGAAATGGCTGCCAAGGAAGATGACGCCAAGGCAAATCGTTTTAAACCAGTCGTGAAATTCTTTGGTCCTTACACCTTAGATGGAAGCTCAAACGAGCATACATTCACCATGCCGCAATACATTGGTTCTGTGAAAACCATGGTAGTAGCCGGATATGAAGGTGCTTATGGTAAAGCAGAAAAAGCTACACCGGTTCGTAAACCACTGATGGTATTGGCAACACTGCCGCGTGTTCTTGGACCGGAAGAGACGGTGAAACTTCCCATTACCTTGTTCACACAGGAGAAAGGAATCCGGAATGTTAAAATTGATGTGAAAGCATCCGGCCCTGTTACAGTAGCAGGAGAAAAATCAAAATCAGTAAGTATGCCGGCAAGTGGTGACATTACCATAGACTTTGATCTGGCGGTGAAAGCTGAAGCCGGAATTGCCAAAGTTGAAGTGACGGCAAGTTCCGGAAATTTCAAGGCTACAGATGTGATCGAGATCGATGTTCGTAATCCGAATCTTCCGGTCACGAAAGTTGCCGATGCCATGCTTGAGGCCGGAAAAACCTGGAGTGCTGAGGCTGTTCCTTTTGGCATCTCCGGAACCAATACGGCCATTCTTGAAGTATCTAATCTGCCTCCGGTAAACCTTGGTTCCAGATTACGTTACCTGATCCAATATCCCTATGGATGTATTGAACAGACTACGTCTTCTGTACTACCTCAGCTTTATCTGGGCTTGGTGAAGGACCTCACAGAAATTGAGGAAAAGAATATTCAGCGAAATGTTACAGCAGGTATTGAACGGCTGAAATCATTCGTTCAGCGTGACGGTGGATTTGGCTACTGGCCGGGTGCAGCTGAAAATTCTGATCCGTGGGGCACTACCTATGCCGGGCATTTCCTCATTGAAGCCGAAGCGAAAGGATACTATGTTCCCGCGGATATGCTGAAACGCTGGAAGAAGTATCAAAAGAATAAAGCACTCGAATGGAGACGTAATGATCAGTATTATAACAGTGACCTGATGCAGGCGTACCGTTTATATACGCTGGCACTTGCCGGAGCCCCGGAAGTAGGAGCGATGAACCGCTTGCGCGAACAAGGCGGTCTTACATCAACCGCGGCCTGGATGCTGGCAGCTTCGTATGCAAAAGCAGGACAGCCGGAAGCAGCACAGAAACTTATTGCCAATTTATCGACCACCGTAAAATCCTATCGCGAGCTCGGCTATTGTTATGGTTCTGATCTTCGGGATAAAGCACTCATTCTCGAAACCCTGGTGTTGCTGAACGATAATGTAAAAGCATTTGATCTGGTAAAAGAAATTTCAAAATACCTCTCCGACTATGGCTATTGGATGAGCACACAGGAAACGGCATTCTGCTTGAAGGCGGTTGGGTCGTTTGCCGGATTGTCGAAGAAGGGTGACTTGAAATTTGAATATACTATTGGCGGGAAAACCATCAGCGCCAGCACAGAGAAACCGATACTCCAGATTCCTGTACCGATCAATGGTTTGAAAAAGGAAAGTGTAAAGGTGGTAAGTGAAAGTAAAGGATCACTGTTCACCCGACTGATCATGGAAGGAACTCCGGCACGAGGCACGGAAGAAGATGAACAAAAGAATCTTGCGGTTAGTGTTCGTTATACCGATCCGGACGGAAAAGAGATTGATGTTACAAAACTCGAACAGGGGACTGAATTCTTAGCGGAAGTAACGGTGACCCATCTTGGAACACGTTCATGGTATGAGAACCTTGCCCTTGGTCAAGTCTTTCCTTCTGGTTGGGAGATCAATAATCTGCGTCTCACCGGGGATGAACAGTTTGCTGCGAATAGTTCGTTCAATTATCAGGATATTCGCGATGACCGGGTTTATACATTCTTCAGTTTATACACCAATGAAAAGAAAACTTTTCGTGTCATGCTTACTGCAAGTTATGCCGGTACTTACTATCTGCCTGCTGTAAGCTGCGAAGCTATGTATGACCGAAGTATTTATGCACGTAAGAAAGGACAGGTGGTTGAAGTGGTGAAAGCGGTTACGCAGTAATCAGTTGACAATTGACAAAAGGCAGTTGACAATGGAGGCAAAAACATTTAAGGATCTGACAGTTTATAAAAAAGCTTTTGGGTTGGCCATGGATATTTTTGAAGCTTCAAAAAGTTTTCCGAAGGAAGAGAAGTATTCTTTGACCGATCAGATACGCAGAAGCTCAAGATCAGTGGCTGTTTGTATTGCTGAAGCCTATCGCAAAAGAAATTATGAAGCCTACTTTGTCAGTAAAACTTCTGACGCGGATATGGAGAATAGCGAAACGCGGGTATGGCTTGATTTTGCACTTTCCTGTCAATATCTAAATCAGGAATTAAAAGAACGCCTTGAATCGAATTCTGCGGAGATTGGCAGGCTTTTGAATCACATGATTGAAAATCCTGCTAAGTATAGACGAAATACGAAAAGTTAGTTTGTCAACTGCTTCTTGTCAACTGTCAACTTGTGGTGATATCAAAAAGGAAGAAGATTTGGGGGATCGGAATAGTCACTATTCTGGTAGTTTATTTCTTTTGTCTGCCGCAGACCCTGTTCACGGATTCTTACTCTACCGTACTTGAATCAAACAATGGTGAATTGTTAAGTGCCACTATTGCAAAAGATGGCCAGTGGCGGTTTCCGGAAACGGATTCCGTTCCTTCCAAATTCGCTGAAACCATTATCACCTATGAAGACAAACGCTTCTGGTATCATCCCGGAGTGGATGTTCTTTCTTTTGGTCGTGCGATCCGTCAAAATATCTCAGCGGGTAAAATAGTAAGTGGAGGAAGTACACTGAGTATGCAGGTGATCCGCCTCTCACGCAGGGGCGAATCACGAACGGTACTGGAAAAATGTATCGAACTCATCCTGGCAACCCGTCTCGAGCTTCGCTACACGAAAGCAGAGATACTGGCTTTGTATGCATCACATGCTCCGTTCGGAGGAAATGTTGTGGGTATTGATGCAGCCTGCTGGCGATATTTTGGCCGGAATGCAAAAGATTTGTCCTGGGGTGAAGCAGCATTGCTTGCTGTCCTCCCAAACTCTCCGGCACTGATCCATCCCGGTAGAAACCGCGATCAGCTCAAAGCAAAACGCGATGGGTTGCTCGATAAATTAAAAGAAACCGGCAAGATCGATGAGTTCACCTGTTCGCTGGCAAAAGCAGAACCTATTCCTGAAGAACCTGTGACACTGCCCCGGCTGGCACGGCATCTTTTAACCCGCATGCGTTCGGATGGATTTGATGAAAAGAAAATTAAATCCACCATTGATATGAGTCTTCAGCAACGTGTTGAACAAATACTGGAAGATCATCACCAGCGCTGGTTATCCAATCAGATTCATAACGGTGCCGTTATTCTGGCTGATGTTCAAACTGGAAATGTACTGGCATATGCTGGTAATGTAACCAATGAAAAGCGTTATCAGGGAGACGATGTAGATGTTATTACAGCTCCGCGAAGTACAGGGAGTATTCTAAAGCCTTTTCTTTACGCAGCCATGCTGGATGAAGGTAAGATCCTGCCCAAAACTTTACTACCGGATATCCCTACGTTCATCAGTGGTTTTTCGCCCAAGAATTTTTCAAAAGATTATGATGGTGCAGTACCAGCAGATAAAGCGTTAATGCGGTCTTTGAATATTCCAGCGGTTCACCTGCTTCGCGATTACCGGTACGAAAAATTTCACCCGTTATTGAAAGAATTAGGTATGTCGACATTAGATCAAGTACCTGATCATTATGGATTGTCATTGATACTGGGTGGAGCGGAAGGAACGCTTTGGGATATCACCGGCATGTATGCTTCCCTGTCGCGCACGCTGAATAACTACTTTGAACATCCCGGTAAGAATAAGTATGATCTGAATGACTTTCATTCCCTTCACTACATTTCAGATCAGCATTCGGCTTCACCACCTGTATTAAGTGAATCAGGATTATTGAGCGCAGCAGCAATCTACCAGACGTTTGATGCACTAAAAGAATTGTACCGTCCGGGAGAAGGATCAGGGTGGAAATTATTCAGCAGCACAAAGCGTATCGCCTGGAAAACCGGAACAAGTTTTGGATTCCGTGATGGCTGGGCTGTCGGTGTAACACCGCAGTATGTAATTGGTGTTTGGGTTGGCAATGCCAATGGTGAAGGAAGACCGGGATTAACCGGAACTGAAGCAGCGGCTCCGGTTTTATTTGATGTACTTTCGTTGCTACCGGAAGACAGCTGGTTTGTTCAACCTGAAATGGAAATGGAACAGATCACTACCTGTGCACACACGGGGTTTCGAAACGGACCTTCATGCACAGACATGGATACAACATGGATAGTGAAAGCAGGCCTGCAAAGCCAGTCGTGTCCTTATCATAAGAAGATCCATCTTTCACCTGATCATAAGTTCCGTGTTCACAGCGCGTGTCAGCCGATTGACCAGATTTCACAAGTCGACTGGTTTGTCTTACCACCTGTTCAGGAATATTATTTTCAGAAAAGAAATATCTCTTACCGGTCATTGCCGCCTTTTCGTAAAGACTGTCAATCTTCCAGCCCGATCGTAGCGATGGATATGGTTTATCCTCGTCCGCACGCACGCATATTCATTCCAAGGGATCTCGATGGCCAGCCTGGAAGTGCCATATTTGAACTGGCTCATCGCATTCCTGACGCTTCTGTATTCTGGCACCTTGATGGGGATTTTATCGGAATAACCCGGAAAAACCACCGTTTTGCCCTAAATCCCCCGGAAGGAAAACACAAACTCACTTTAGTGGATGATCAGGGAGAGTCGGTTGAGCTTCAATTTGAAGTCCTGTCAAAAATGTAAATCACTGATAAGTAGGCCATTACTTGTAGATTCTTAAATCTTTAGTATATTCGCAGTGCAATAGAGCCCATTTTTATTAAAACCAGTGTGTCTATGAAGACATTAACTTTTTTTGCACTGGTAGGCATTTTTTCAATTTGTGCTACACATCAGCCTACCACAGCAGCCCGTCTGGAGCAGCGCGCTTTTGACGAATTTCAGAATTATGTAGTGATCGGTGCATTCAAATATCACCGTAATGCAATTCGTTTTGCCAGCCACGCGCATAATGATCTTAGCCTTAATGCGCATCTTGAATTAAACCCCGTACGGAACCTTTACTACGTTTATGTGCTGAGCACGAACGATCGGACACAGGCTATCAGTGAAGCACGAAGACTTCGCGTTGAATCTGAATTTACAGATACTTGGGTATATAGTGGTGCATTGGGTAAAGATGCTGTCTTGAGAAATGATGGTAAAATAAGTGGTGTTGATATTAATCCGATGACAAGTCAGGATATGAACAATGTTTCATCTGACGATCATCTTTCTGAAAGTTCTTCATCACAGATAGCACAGGGTGTAACTGCTGATGTAGGAATACAAGAAAAGGATGGAGCTAATACGATCTCCGCAATTACTGTCAATAAGAATCAATCCTCTCCATCACAGGCATCATTGGATGACGGAAAAGAAGGCAAGCGTTTTATGTTTAAACTTTTCAGGTCAGTTGATAACGCACCCGTTGAAGGCGATGTAAATGTTATTGATGCTGACCGGTCGCGTATGATGGCATCATATAAGGGTAATACGGTTGTCAAGGTAACAGATCCGGCTAGTAAGTCAGATAATGTTTCACTGGTCTGTGAAGTATTCGGCTATCGTAAAATACAACGTGATCTGAACTACGGAAATCCGGAAGGTGAAGGTGTTGTAAAAGACGATCAGGGCGCTGTTGTTGTTCCTTTTGAATTGGTACGGCTCCAGCGAGGTGACATAGCTGTAATGTATAACGTGTATTTTTTCAAAGATGCTTCTGTCATGAGGCCGGAGTCACGGTACGAAGTCAATAGTTTACTGGAGATGCTGAACGAAAATCCGAAGTATAAAATCAAAATACATGGTCACACGAATGGTGGGGCGCATGGAAAAATAATTTCCATGAATAAGGATAGTAAGAATTTTTTCAGTTTGAATGATACCCGGGAAGGCTTTGGATCAGCGAAGCAACTATCAGAAGAACGGGCAGCACTTATCCGTGATTATCTGATCAGTAATGGAATTGATCCGGCACGCATGCAGATCAAAGCTTGGGGAGGAAAACGTGCGATCCATGATAAACACAGTACGCGTGCGCAGGAAAACGTTCGGGTAGAGGTTGAAATACTCGAGAATTAGGATTCAATTTTTTACCGGCTTTTGTTAACTTAGGGGTAGATCAATCAAGACGCCCTATGAAAACGAGGAGATTAATGTGTCTGGTGTTGGTAACGTTGTATTGTTCTGCACCCCAATCCGGTTTATCTCATACCTGTGCTGAAACGGATTATTATACTGCGTCACATTTTATTGTAGTGATCGGTGCATTTGCCGTGCAACGAAATGCTGAGCGGTTTACAGCAAAAGCAAAACTTCAGGATTACGATGCGCAATATGAATTCAATCCTGACCGAAGTCTGTATTATGTTTACACACTGACTACACCCGATAAGTCGCAGGCAATGACGGAAGCAAAGCGTCTGCGTGAAGAAACTTCCTTTACAGATGCCTGGGTGTACAATGGAACAATAGGACTACCCGACTCCCCTCCAGGCCAGGATTTGAATCCCGTGACGGAAGCGGTTGTGGAAGAAGTTGTCGAGACAAAGACAGAGGATCCTGTAGAAGAGATCAAAGAACCTGAACCAGAAACACCAGCGGTTACTCCAGAAGGCAAGAAATTCTTCTTCAAGCTTTACAATGCAGCAAACAACAATCCGGTAAACGGTGAAGTTGAGGCTATTGACATTGACCGTGCACGAAAGATCACTACATTAAAATCCAATGAGCCGGTCTACCTGGTTTCACCGAAGAACAATTCAGGAAAAGTATCATTGGTGTCGAATGCTTTCGGATACCGCAAGGCACAGGTTGACATTGATTATAACAATCCTTCCGGAGATAATATTTCTTCGGATGACAATAATGGCATAGTTGTACCTTTTGAGTTGGTAAGACTTAGAAAAGGAGATATCGTGGTTATGTATAATGTATTCTTTTACAAAGATGCCGCGGTAATGATGCCGGAATCAAAATATGAAGTGAATTCCCTGATGGAGATGATGAAGGAAAATCCAAAGTGTAAAATCAGGATTCATGGCCATACCAATGGTAATAGCAGTGGAAAAATCATTTACATGGGTGATTCACAAAATTTCTTTTCGCTGGAAGGGACTCGTGATTCCAACGGATCAGCCAAGGCGTTATCAGAAGCAAGGGCAAACATCATCCGCGATTACCTCATCAGCAACGGTGTAGAAGCAGAACGCATGGAAGTAAAAGCCTGGGGCGGAAAAAAAGCACTCTATGATAAACAGAGTGCTCGGGCAAAAGAAAATGTAAGGGTTGAAGTAGAGATTCTGGAAGAGTAGTTGAATTAGCCCACAGTAGAGTTTATCTGACAGTGGACTGTTGACCACCTAACTCGTCATCGCCTGAAGAACATCGTGTTGTGTAATGATATGCACCTTCTCACGCTCATCGCGTACAAGCACTGCCTTGTTTTCTTTGTTCAACAGTGAAGACAGTACATCCAGTGTGCTGTCAGGAGCCACGAACTGCATGGGCTTATCCATTACATCTCCTACGAGCTTGGATTGAAGCTGTGGATCCTGAATTATTTTCTCCAGCAGACTGGCAGAGCTAACACTTCCGACAAACTGATTATTTTCTGTAACCGGGATCTGATCTATCCCCTGTCGGTTCATCACCAGTATTGCTTCACCTACTTTAGCAGATTTATTTACAGTGTACAAACTGTTCTTGCCGTTACGGGCTGTGATGATATCCCGCGCTGATCCAAACGAACGTGTTTCGAGGAATCCGTGATCTTTCATCCACTGATCATTATAGACCTTGGCCAGATACCGGGTGCCGTGGTCAGGCAGAAGGATCACCATCACATCATCTTTCTTCAGGCTTTCACGTGCATATTCAAGGGCTCCGTGCAATGCCGATCCGCTTGACCATCCCACAAACAATCCTTCTTCACGGGATAACCTGCGTGCAGCAATGGCGCCATCTTTATCGGTGACCTTGATGAATGTATCAATGACATCGAAGTCAACATTTTTTGGAAGGATGTCTTCACCAAAACCTTCTGTGAGGTATGGATAGATTTCGTTCTCATCGAAGATGCCAGTCTCTTTATATTTCTTGAACACAGAACCATACGTGTCAATGCCTACGGTTACCAGATTCGGATTTTGTTCCTTCAGGTATCGTGCGGTTCCACACATAGAGCCACCGGTTCCTACGGTTGCTACATAATGTGTGATCTTGCCTCCGGTTTGTTTCCAGATTTCAGGTCCGGTGGTTTCGTAATGTGCCGCAGCGTTCGAAGGATTATCGTATTGGTTCGGATAAATTGAATTCGGAATCTCCTTGTTCAGTTTTCGCGCCACGGAGTAATAGGAGCGTGGATCATCAGGCGCTACATTGGTAGGACAAACAATTACTTCTGCTCCAACGGCTTTTAAAATATTGATTTTCTCCTGCGATTGCTTGTCGGCCATCGTGAAAATACAACGATATCCTTTCGCTACAGCAGCCAGGGCAAGGCCCATTCCGGTATTTCCGGATGTTCCTTCAATGATTGTTCCACCAGGTTTAAGTATTCCCGCTTTCTCCGCATCTTCAACCATTTTGATCGCCATGCGGTCTTTGGTGGAATTGCCAGGGTTAAAGTATTCCACTTTCGCGAGGATCGTTCCGGGGATACCTTTCGACACATTATTCAGCTTCACAATCGGAGTATTGCCGATGGTTTCGATTATGGAATTGTAGATCATGGAGATATTTTTTTTGACATGTAAAACTACAAAAACGCTATGAAAAAGGAACATGTAGATATATACACGTTATCCCAGGTTTCCGCCAATGCGGCTGTATAGTTTTGTGGGTTGCCAGGAAAGTTTCTCTCCAAGATACATCCGGCTTCCTCTCAGGAATTCTGAATAACCTTGTGTAATCAGAAAGGCGATGGCGGTTGAATTTTCTGTGGGTAACGCAACACTACTTTTGTCAGAAAGCCGTTCGGTTAGCAATGCTATTCCGGATTTTTCGTTTTCGGCTATAACCAATCCTTCACCCAATGTGGGCAGGTAAACACCTCCGATTTTTTCATCATGAATTACCATGCGCGCATTTGTTAAATGCGGGATCAATATTTTTGATCGGTCTTCTCCGGAAACCATTCGATCTAATTTCAAAATTGATTTCCGGTACGTCTCGTCATACGAATGAGTAACCTGATCAGATTGTTTTTCGACTTTACCATTTTGCAGGAAGATATAGTCCATTTCCTTTTTGAATCCCAGCTTTGCATAAACAGGCTCACCCAGGGTTGTAGCCAGAAGTAAAATGGTTTTGCAATAATATTTCTCAGCAATCTGAATAAGGGCCTTCGTGATCTGGGTGCCAATACCTTTATTACGATGAGCAGGACTTACTATGATATGGGCAAGCCACGCAGTTTGATTATGCAGGATCGTTGCGCCCAGACCAACCAGTTGTTCATCGATGGTGCATTTCAGTGGAAAACAAAAGGGTGACTGAAGATAGAATTGAAATGAAGGTGTGATGGGTTGCCAGCCTTCCGGTTGAATACTGCTTACCTGTGAAATATCTTCGGTAGCAAGGGATTCAATCAGCACAAGGATTAATTTGAGGCGCCAGCGAGGAGGTATAATACAGCCATTCGAACGGCTACACCATTTTCTACCTGATCCAGAATGATGGAATGCTGAGAGTCAGCCGCGTCACTGCTTAATTCTACACCGCGATTGATCGGGCCCGGGTGCATAATCACAATTTGCTTCTTCAGGCTGTCAAGCATTTTTTTGTTGATGCCGTAGTACAATGAATATTCACGGAGCGAAGGGAAGTACTTGATCTGCTGACGTTCCAGCTGGATGCGAAGAACGTTAGCAACATCACACCACTGCAGCGCCTTGCGAACATCAAACTCTACTTCAATACCCAATTGCCCGATAAATTTAGGCAGCAAGGTGGGTGGTCCGCACACCATTACTTTAGCACCAAGTTTTTGAAGAGCAAAAATATTTGACAGTGCCACGCGTGAGTGAAGAATGTCTCCGATGATGGCTACCTTCTTGCCGGATACATCCCCTAATTTTTCACGAATAGAAAAGGCATCCAGCAACGCTTGTGTAGGATGCTCATGGGTACCATCTCCTGCGTTGACGATGTTGGCTTTGATATGTTTGGCCAGGTAATGCGGTGCACCAACGCTGGCATGCCGCATCACAATCATATCCACTTTCATGGCCAATATGTTGTTGACGGTGTCAAGCAGAGTTTCTCCTTTCTTTACCGAACTGTTGGAGGCCGAAAAATTGATAACATCTGCTGATAATCGCTTTTGCGCGAGTTCGAAGGATAACCGGGTACGTGTAGAGTTTTCAAAGAAGACGTTAGCGATAGTAACGTCCCGAAGGGAAGGTACTTTCTTGACAGGCCTGTTTATTACTTCTTTAAAATTATCAGCAGTTTCAAAAATAAGTTCTATGTCTTCGCGGGTGATGTTCTTGATACCGAGCAGGTGTTTTTGACTGAGTTTCGACATAGCCCTTAATCCTTATTGGTCAACCAGATTTTATTTTGTTTATGCCCTTGTGCTTCCAATTCTACCAATACTCGTTGTGAGGTGAGCGTATTAACCGCCTTTCCGATGTAGTCTGCGGCAATCGGAAGCTCACGTGTATACTTCCTGTCGATAAGCACCAGCAACTCTACTTTTTCCGGTCGACCGAAGTCAATCATGGTATCCAGCGCAGCACGGATGGTACGGCCGGTAAATAGTACATCATCTACCAGTACAACTTTCTTTCCCTCAATGGCAAAGTCGATACGGGTTTCATTAGCCTTGGCCGGTGTAATCCTTCTGCGAAAGTCATCGCGGTGGAAGGTAGCATCGAGGTATCCGAAATGAATATCCCGTTTGGTAAGTTTCTGGAGTTTTTGATGGATGATCTCGGCAACGAAAAGTCCCCGGGGCTGCATTCCAATGATCACGGTTTCTGCGAAATCCCCGTGATTTTCAATTAATTCCTGACAAAGACGGTTGATCGTGATATCAAGCAGTTCGGTGTCGAGGATGAGTTTTTTCTGCATACAGCCGGGCAAATATAACAATTCGGAAGAAAAGGTTAATCGTTGTCCATTAATCGTTGCAAGAGATTCTGGATGGATTTGACTTAACCTGTAGTGTGTTACTGATAACTGACTTTGTTTATAAAGAATACTTTCCGTTTTCCGGACCTTGAATTGGTGATCTCCTGAACACCATAGGCATAGAAGTATTTGCCGTACCAGTAATCCAGCCGGGTTACATTTGAATTCTCCCGGTCTATGATTTCACTATCCGATCTGGTTTTAATGGGTTCCGTTGCCTTACCCTCAAGAACCTCGTTGCCTTTGATGATCTTCGTACGAAGTTCATTGTCGTATACATAAAGCAAAGCAATTTTATCGGATTGAGTTTCCAGCTTTACAAATTGCTCGAGTGTAAACGTCTTCACATCATTAATTTCAAAACTGTTGTCCCAGATAACATTGCCATCTTTATCGAATCCCATAACCGCAGCATGGGTATAATAATAGCCATCGAAAATCCGCCCGTCACGGGTAAATGAACTTCCGTTCCCCAGTGTATGGGGGTTAAAAAATCCGGAATAAAAGCCCCGGTCGAAAGTTATATACTTGGGATAAAAAGCTTCTCCCAGCAGAACGTATTGCTCCTGGTAAGGAACGATCTCATGAACCAGAAAGCGATACGAAAAGCGAATCCGCTTACCTTTTATTTTTCTTCGTTGAATACGAGCCTTGATGCGTTGCTCACGTTTGGCTTTGAGGTATTTGAAAAAGTTTTCCAGGTCGGCAAAATTATAGTACCGCATTTGTTGAATTCCGGCCGGATCGATGCTGGCAATGAAAAGGCCACGTGAATATTCCGAATTACGTGCTCCGTATACTCCTGCCACAACGTGCATGTCTTGATTAATTTTAAGCGACCGTGCGAATATCAGGTTTTTGTTTCCTTCCGGTTCGAGGGAGTAATTCCGGAGAAGTTCTCCCGAGGCATCATAGTTTTTTATCCAGATGGTTTGAATACCATTTAAATTTTTAGCGCTTATCAATACGTCAAAAGTTCCATCCGGATATACTTTGACCTGGGTCAGCTCACCACTTTCATTCAGCAAGCCTGGAAGTATCCGTGATTTTCGGGTGATGAAAGAATAGTAAATGACTACCGGAACGCGGTTATAATACCCGCCAATAATAATGGCGTCTGGCAGAATTTGAAATTCAGTAGTTGTAATCGGAATATAATTTCTGATAAAGTATTGCGTGTACTTTGCTGAATCTTTTGAAACGACAATCACGGAAAGATCATTTCTGGACAATGGCAGATTGCGTTGTAAAATATAGAGCTGATTATACGCAGCACGCTTGCTGATCAGCATAGACCCTTTGGTGAGGGGGAGATACCCTTTCCAGGTTTGCCGGAACGCGGTATCAAGACTGGTGATTTCCAGCTGTTCGGTCTGGCCCACTAATAATCTGCTAAGAACAAAAAGCCCGCGTTGTTCCGCTGGAATGATTTCATAATTACTTTCCCTGCGGTCTACTGATACTTCATACCGCGCTGATTGTATTATTTGAGCGTGACATGAAAAAGCGCATAAGCCGAAAAGTAAACTAAGGAATAACCACCTTGTTGATGTAGAAGACATCGCGAACCCGATCTTCCTTGGTAACATTCCGGATGGTCTGGTATCCATACGTGTAGAAGATGTTATTATACCAATGCTTTATACTTCCCTCTCCATCTTTTTCAGATCTGATTTCCTCCACCGGATCTTTGGTTTTAATCTTTTCTGTATAACTGCTAACGGAATCTTCGCTCAGGAGTACAGTCTTTATCCGTATTTCCATTTCCTTCCGGTAAGCAAAATGTACTTTACCGTTATGCATACTGAAATCAGCCACCTGTTCCAATGAAGCCATCTTGAGTTCATCCAGGGTGATGCTTTGATCCCATTTTACCTGGCCCTTGTTATCATAGGCGATCAGAACCGTTTCACTTGTTTTTATTTCGTCTGAATTTTTTACGTTGGAACCATACGGTGTAGGCCTGTACATGCGGCTCATACCGGGATAGTAATACCCCGGCCAGTAGGAGTTATAACTATACGGGCTGTAGTACGGATTATAATACGGACTGTTGTAATACGGATTCAGGCTGCTGGAAGGTTGGTACACTTCCGCCAACAATAAAAAACCCTCTTTATGTTCGGTGATCTTATAGGGCATGACATAATTTATAAAACTCGGAATGCGACCTTGCTCCATGTCACTCCGGGTGTCTTCTTTAATTTTTTCTGCCCGCTTGGGTTTGAGATAGTCCAGGAAATGAGTCAGCTGGCCAAACGGAACATAATTCACTTTCTGGTCATTGAATGGATCAATAGACAATGAAAAGAATCCGTTAGACTGTTTTGAATTCCGCTCGCCCCATGTGCCTAACAAAATTAAGTCTTCACGTTCGAGTGTGCTGGTGATACCCGCCTGAAGGGTTTTATTTTCCTCGATGAGTACGATGTCGTCCAGTAAAAGATTGCCGGATGGATCAAATGTTCGAAAGATCAGATTGCGGTTTCCCTTGGTTCCGCGATCTACCATAACCACATTGAACGTTTGATTCTGGTTGACCCGCATATCCACCAATTCGGTTTCTTTTTGGAAGAAACCAGGCACTGCTTTTATGTGGGTGCTCGAAAGTTCATACAGAAATATGGCCGGATCATTATTGACATATCCTCCGAATGCAAAATTCTCAGCCACCTTGCAAAAATGCGTAAGCTTGAAATCAAGCTCGGGTTTTATGGTATACCGAACATCGGCACCTGTGCTCAGATTAATGGCAATAAGTTCGAAATCATTCTTGGTTGTCTCCCCCGTTCGGAAAAGAAAGTACAGGACATCAGGCGTGACTTCATAGCCCAGTAATTTATACCGTTCCTTGATTTCGAGCTCTGCTGTTTGTTTCTCCTGCAGCGCAGTGTCGAGCAATACTAATTCCCAGATACGGTTACTATTTTTAAACTTATCGCGTTCGCGGAAGAGTGCTATTCCTTTTTCTTTGAGTGAAACAATATTGAAGTAGTCATCACTGTTCTTTTGCTGCCGTTCAAAACGAGCCGGTTGAGTAACCTGACTGAATGCTGTTGAGATAAAGATGAAAAGAAAAAATGCTGTGCTGCATTTTGCCATTAGGAGATGAAATTCGGAGTAAGCGTTGTGTTTCATTTTCCGTCACTTAATGTGAGGATCATGTCAAACTCCTCAGCTTTTACCGGTTGAACAGAAAGTCTTGATACTTTAACCAATACCATATTAACTAAACGCTTATCTGCTTTTATTTGTGCAAGGGTTACGGGCTTTTTTAATTTCTTGTCGGGAGTAAGATCCACCACATACCATTCGGCATCAGCCGGATCAGGGAAGTGTTCTTTTGCCACTTTTGCTGTACCGATTATGGCCTTAACTTCTCCGGTGTGATAAATGAAGACAACGTCACCTTTCTTCATTGCTTTGATGTTGCTGCGTGCCTGAAAGTTACGGACGCCATCCCATGTTGTTTTTTTATCGCGAACCAGATCATCCCAGGAGTATGTTTCAGGTTCTGTTTTCACCAGCCAGTAGTTCATACAGTATCTCTTTAGTTTCTAAAGTAATAAATAGTCTTTGGATTTTGTGTTCCGTTTGTAGAAAGGAATACTCAATCTGCATGCTAAAGCACAGAAGACCAGCAGGTGTAGGCAGATAAGGTTTCGGTATTTACCGGATGATTGAAAATTCCAAATACGGTTGATCCTGAACCACTCATGGAGGCATAGATTGCTCCCATAGTATATAAGGTATCTTTTATAGTGGCTATTTCCGGATAACGTTGAAAAACGGATTTCTCAAAATCATTCTGAAGCAGGTCTTTCCAGTCAGCCAATGGCCGACTGATGATTTCAGAAACCGGTAATTCATTTACATGGGGCGTTACTCCTGAATATGCTGTAGCAGTTGAAACATGAACATCGGGCTTGACAAGGAGCAGGAATTTACTAGCCAGGTCAATATTAATCGGTTCCAGGATATCGCCTCGTCCTGTGCCGATCATAGGCTGATCGTAGATAAAAAAAGCGCAGTCGCTTCCAATGCGTGAGGCGTAAGCAGCTAATTGGGGTTGTGAAAGTTTCAGATCGAAAAGGTCATTCAGCAAACGAAGGGTATAGGCAGCATCGGCTGAGCCACCTCCAAGTCCTGCACCGGTTGGTATGATCTTGTGCAGGTGCATGGCGACAGGTGGAAGACTAAAATCTTTATGTAAAAGATCGTAAGCCTTCACACACAGGTTGTCTTCCGGATTTCCCTGTATCGGTGAACCTGAACAATTGAAAGAATTTTTTTCTGATGGTATTATCTCCAGAATGTCTGTCCAGGGAACGGTGTAGAAGCAGGTTTCAACGTCATGGTAACCATCTTGCCTTTTGCGCACAACATGAAGGCCGAGATTGATTTTGCAGGGAGGAAAAGAAACCATGATTAAGTTTGAGGTTTAAAAGTTTAAAGTTTAAGGTTCAAGGTTTAAAATCAGAGTCCAACTTTAAACCTTAAACTTTAAAAACTTTATATCCTGAAACGGAAAATTATTTTGTCAGTCGTTCAATAAGATCTTCGGTGATACCAGTGGAAGAGAAGCCACCATCGTGCATCAGGTTTTGCATCGTCACCATACGGGTGAAGTCAGAGAACATAGCAATGATATAATTGGCACAATCTTCACCGGAGGCATTACCCAGGGGTGACATCATCTGCGCGTAATCGAAGAAAACGTCAAAGCCTGAAATACCGGCTCCGGCCGTTGTCTTGGTTGGTGATTGTGAGATCGTATTTACCCTTACCTTTTTTAGTTTGGCAAAACGGTAGCCATAACTTCTGGCGATAGATTCCAGAACAGCTTTAGCCTGCGCCATGTCTGAATAATCCGGGAACGTCCGTTGCGCTGCGATGTAGGTCAGGGCGAGTATAGATCCCCATTCGTTCATGGCATCTGTTTTCTCTGCGGTTTGCAGAACTTTGTGAAAGGATACACCCGATATGTCAAGGGTCTTCAGGTACCAGTCGTAATTCAGATCGCCATATGCTTTATCCTTTCTTACGTTCGGGCTCATGCCAATAGAGTGCAGAACAAAATCCAGTTTACCTCCCAACACTTCCTGTGATTTTGTGAAAAGTGTATTGAGGTCCTGCTCAGATGTTGCGTCTGCAGGAATGATCTCTGCATTACAGGCTTTAGCCAGTTCATTTATTTTACCCATGCGCATAGCAATAGGTGCATTGGTAAGCGTGAAAGAGCCACCCTCTTCCTTCACTTTTAAGGCAGTTTTCCAGGCGATGGAATTTTCATCCAGCGCTCCGAAGATGATGCCGCGTTTCCCTTTTAATAAATTGTTAGCCATAAGTGTTAGTTGATTTCTGTTGGATTGGTTAAGCCGCAATATTACATACATCTTTTGAAAATCGAACAACCCGCGGTACCTGTGTTGTACCTGTTATGGTGGTGAAAATGTTTTAAAATTACTTATCTTTAGCTATACTAAACCTTAAGCCCATGGAAACCTCGTCTAATTTTTTAGTGTCGTGGGATCAATACATGTTTATTGGGGCGGCTGTTTGTGTTGGATTGGGTGTATTGATTCTCCTCTATCACGAATTCAAAGTTTTTCAAGTCAAGGATTACAAAGAGAAGTATGATTACGTTAATCTCCATGAGATTCGGTACTTCTGGTATGCGGTGATTGCCTTTATACTGGCTGGCGCCTTTTACGCCAATACCATCGCTACCAAATCTATTCAATCAGAAAGCATCCGTTGGTTTTACGTGCGCCTGTTTATCGTGATCAGTTTCACGGTTATTGCCTACTTTATATTCTTCAGCCTGGTGCGGATTTACTATCCCCGGCAGTTGGAGAAACGACTCAAGAAGCTTCGTAATACACCCCGCACTTCTCCTGCCGGTAATAAAATGCGTAAACTGAGCGAGGAAGAAGAAGATGTTCATCTGGAAGAATCACAAATACACGATGAGAAGATTCACGTCATTGACTATGATGTGTGGATCGATGATAGCACCGGATATAAAAAGATTGAAAAGTATCCCGTTTATCAGCATGCCGAAGAATGTCCTGAATGTGGATATTACACAATGAAAATTACCAGTGAAGAAATTGAGGTAGCGCCTACTCAAAACGAAAAAGGTATGCTGCTTGAACACTATAAATGCAGCTACTGCGGTCACCGTGAACAGAAAGAAGTGGTGGTTGCTAAACTCTCTTCAAATGTAGCATAGTCTGAACGCATCTGGAATTGTAAAGGCACCAGCGTAAGCGGTGCCTTTTTTTATGTGAATGATGTCTCTGATGATTTTAATCCGGGGAATTTTAGTAAAATTCGCACCGTTTCCAGGGCATGAAATTAGAAAAGCAGCAACCCATAGGTGTCTTTGATAGTGGTATAGGCGGACTTACCGTAGCCCATGCCATCAAAAAATTATTGCCAAGTGAAAACATGATTTACTTTGGTGATACGGCTCATTTGCCCTATGGCGATAAATCGGAAGCCGCGATACAGGCCTATTCCATTAAGATAGCCGATGTATTGGTAAACAAAGGCTGCAAGGTGCTGGTGATTGCCTGTAACTCAGCTTCGTCAGCGGCATATGAATTATTGAAGGAGTATGTCCGCAAGGACATTCACATTATCAATGTGATCGACCCCATGGTTGAGTTGGTATTGTCCCGGTTTTCGGGGAAATCCGTTGGGCTTATTGGAACAAAACGTACGGTACAGTCAGGTGTTTATGTCCGTAAAATAGATGAAGCGAATAAAAACACCACGGTTCATTCGCTGGCAACTCCCTTGTTGGTTCCCATGATTGAGGAGGGTTTTTTCGATAATAAGATCAGTGATGAGATCATCGCCCGTTACTTGTCAGAGCCTGTGCTTCAGTCGATCGAAGCATTGATTCTTGCCTGTACACATTACCCGCTGATCAAACCAGAGATCAGCGCATACTATAATGGCGCTCTCCCCATACTTGATTCTTCGGAAGTAGTAGCCCTTGCGCTGAAGCAATATCTCTCCGAGAAGGGGTTGTTGAACGATCAGGCAAATCCTTTTCACCACTTTTTAGTATCTGATTATACGGATTCTTTTGAAGCATCAGCACGGCTGTTCTTCCATGAGGCCGTGCACCTGGAGAAGCATCCGTTGTGGGGATAGCGTATGATTGATGTAGTGTTCTTTATGAAAAAGCAGAAATCTGCCGGACTAATTTTACCATCTTAGAGTTTTCGTAATCAATTGACCACTCTCTTATTCATACTACCCTTCCTCCTGGTCTATACCGTGTTTGCCATTTATGCAGAGCGTAAGCTTTCTGCTTTTATTCAAGACAGACTTGGCCCTATGGAAGTAGGGTATTATGGCCTGCTGCAGACTGTTGCAGACTTATTGAAGCTTATCCAAAAGGAAGATATAGTACCTGCAAAAGCCAATAAATTTCTATTCAAGGTCGCCCCGATAATCATTTTTGTTGCTGTATTTGGTGGATTTGCAGTGATTCCATTGGCTCCGTCCTGGGCTGGAGCCGGGGTATCATCAGCTGTCTTTCTTTTACTGGCCATTATATCCATAGATGTTATTGGTATCGTCATAGCGGGCTGGAGCTCGAACAATAAATACAGTATGCTGGGAACCATGCGGTCTGCTGCGCAGATCATTTCGTATGAAGTTCCCCTGGGGCTTTCCGTTGTCTGTGTTTGCATGGCCTGTGAAACGCTTGACTTGCAGGAGATATCCTATCAGCAAAGCATTTTTCAGGAGGGTAAACAATACCTTTTCGGACTGGAATTTCTGGGCGTGGAGGTGCAGCATATCGGTGGTATTCTTACCTGGAATGTCTTCCGGATGCCGGTCTTGTTTGTCGCGTGGATAGTTTTTTTTATTGCTTCCCTGGCCGAATGTAACCGTGCGCCTTTTGATTTGCCGGAAGCAGAGTCAGAGCTGGTGGCCGGTTTTCAGACCGAGTACTCCGGGTTCCGATGGGCTGTAATAATGCTCGCTGAATATGGAATGATGCTATTAGTCAGTATATTAGGGGCGGTGTTATTTTTTGGAAGTTGGAATACGCCATTGCCGAACATAGCCTCTTTGCCTTTAGCAGAATGGACTAGCGGAACACCAGGCACATGGACTTCTACCCTTTGGGGGATTTTTTGGTTGATGAGTAAAGCGTTGCTTTTAGTGATGGCGCAGATGTGGGTTCGCTGGACCTATCCTCGTCTCAGGGTCGATCAATTAATGAATGTTTCCTGGAAATATTTAACACCCCTGGCATTGGTGCTTGTACTTATATGTGGTTTTTGGAAAATACTTTTAGTTTGAAAAGTTTTAAGACGATTTTTTTATCCGGTTTGCTGATCGTAATGGTCTTCCTGCCGGCTATGGCGCAAACCAATGTGGATAGCCTGGAGAATGTTCTGAAATCCGGACTAGACGATACCACACGGATTCGTGTTCTGACCAAAGTTTCTGCAGCTTATCAATTCCAGGATTTTGCAAAAAGTCTTACCTACAGCCAGGAAGCCCTGAAGCTGGCAGAAAAAATAAACATTAATGATTCAAAGGTACTGGCCTTTCAGAATGCTGCGTTTCTTTTCACATTAAGCGGTGACTTCAGCTCAGCATTACGCTATGATAATTTCTCACTCGAACTCGAAGTGCTTTCAAAAGACACCGTAGGTATTTCCCGCGATTACAATAACATCGGTAATGACTATTATGATCTGGGTGAGTATGATGATGCTTACTTTTATTTTACGCAATCTTACCGGATGGCAAGTGCTGCCCAGGATACCTTCAGGATGTTGGTAGCCCTGCACAATGTTGGGCGGGTATTCAAGGAATTGGGTCAGTTTGATCAGGCGCTGGGGCATCTCAGGCTATCCATGAAAATGAGCCAGGAGTATGGCGACAAAGAGGGCATAGCGTATGCCTATGATGAAATTGGAGACGTACTCTTGCGAAAAAATAATTATGACTCGGCCTTTTATTTTCTCACACAATCGCTTCAGCATACCCGCAAGTTGAATATCGATGTGCTTGAACCGCGAATACTTTCCAAAATGGCCACAACGTATTTTCGGAAGAATGCCTATGATAAATCGCTGGCGTATTATGATTCCGCCCAGGCCTTACACGTGAAAACCAACAACCGATATGGTGTAGCGGAAGTTGAGTTGGGCCGGGGAGTTGTGCTGATGAAACAAGGTAAGTACGATGCCGCTATTCAGAAGATTGAATCAAGCCTGAAAACTGCGCACGAAATGAATGCCCGTGTGCTGGAGATCAGATGTTTTAATCAACTGGCAAGTCTTTGGGAAATGAAGGGTGATTTTAGAAAATCGCTGTTCTATTATAAACAATATAAGCTCCTTGAGGATACCCTCTTCAGCCAGGAGATGCAGGGAAAACTGTTGCGTGATCAGATCCGGTTTGAAACCGAAGCCCGCGATTCAAAGATCGCAGCGTTAAGCCTCATGCAGGATTCTCAGCGCAACGAAATCAAGAAACAGGAATTTGTTTTTAATATTCTGGTGGTGGTAATGGCACTTACCGCTGTTATCCTCATCACCGTATACAGAAGTGGCCAGCGCAGAAGAAAGATCAACATGCTCTTACTCCAGCATCAGGATGACATGGAGAAAAGAAGTGAAGAACTGGAGCGGTTGAACCAGGTGAAGGATAAATTCTTCTCCATCATATCGCACGATTTGCGCTCTCCCATTAATGCTCTTGCCGGCTTGCTGGATCTGATTGATCGCGGGGCCATTAAGCCTGAAGAAATGCACAAGCATACGCAGGAACTGAAAGTCCGTTTTAATCATACCCGCACGTTGCTGAACAATCTTCTTGACTGGACCTTATTGCAAATGGATAAGCTGAATCTTCAGGCTACGCGCATCAACCTGCATAAGATCGTAGAAGAGAATATTCAGCTTTTAAATTCCGTTCAGGGCAAGCATATCAAGATGCTCAATGAAGTTCCCAATGATGCAGTGGGTTTTGCTGATTCGAATACCATTAATCTGGTAATACGCAATCTGATGACAAATGCCATCAAATTCACCATGGATGGTGGAGAGGTCATTATCGCAGCCAAACCCAAAGGTTTTGAATGGATAATCTCTGTAAAAGACAATGGTATAGGCATGAAGCCTGAAATTCTTAACATATTGTTCGATAAAACCGCACCGTATACAACCCGTGGCACGGCCAATGAAAAAGGTACCGGACTTGGGTTGATTCTCTGTAAAGAATTCGTAGAGAAAAACGGTGGCAAGATCTGGGTGGAGAGTGAAGAAGGGAAGGGCAGTATGTTTTGGTTTACACTACCCAAGGGAGATTAAAGCTCCATTCTGTTGTTCGGGTGACTAATGATCATTAGGCCAGGTTTTTGAGAGATGTGAATAAGTTTCATTCATTTCTTTAATACATCTTTTTCCCTCCTATTTTTGTTGTCTGAATATGCAGACAAACAGCATTTCTTACTGGAAGAATATAGGTGAGGCGATCGGCTCACTGTTAGCGGGATTAAGAATCACCTTTCGTCATGTTCGTTCAGCCAGGAAGAGCAGACCAATACAATCCATTACCAGTACCAATTATTTCGAACAACAGGAAGGGATCTCAACGATTCAATATCCATATGAGATGCAACCTGTTCCGGATACAGGCCGCTATCGGCTGCACAATGAAATCGATGATTGCATTGTTTGCGATAAATGCGCGAAAATCTGCCCGGTCAATTGTATTACGATTGAGCCCATCAAAGCCATTGAAGAAATCGGAAAAACTTCAGACGGAACATCCAAACGTATCTATGCTGCGAAGTTTGATATTGATATGGGCAAGTGTTGCTTCTGCGGTCTCTGTACAACGGTATGCCCTACGGAATGCCTGACCATGACAAAGGTTTATGACTTCAGTGTATTGAATATACAGGAGCACAACTTTGTGTTTGGTGAAATGACCGAAGCTGAGATTGCCGAGAAGAAAAAAATTCTGGAGGATCATCAAAAAGCTAAAGGGTCAACAGCCCCGCCTATCACAGAAGAAAAGAAGGAAACATCAGAAACACCCAAAGTTGCCAAGCCGGTTTTCAAACCAAAAATAAAACCAGCCGGTCCACCTCCACCAACGTCATGAACGCAGCAGAAATCATATTATATGTTTTTGAATGTGTGGCTGCACTGGCTGCGATAAGTTTGATTTTTGTTCGAAATGTTTTTTATGGTGCACTGCTCATGGTGATCTGCCTGCTTGCTATTGCAGGTTTATATGTGTTGATGTTTGCCGAGTTCATTGCTGTAACTCAGATATTGGTGTACGCAGGTGGGATATTGGTGGTAATTATCTTTGGTATTATGCTGACGTCCCGGATATCCGGGAAACCGCTGGTGGTGGAGCATACCCGGATTTTTGAAGGCATTATCTGTGGAGTAGTTTTTTTTGGATTGTTAGCGTATGCCTTTACAACACATCAGTTTGATTCAGGAATTTTTGCTGATGGACTCACGGGACAGAATATTCAATCCATTGGTGTTTTGATCATGACCGATTATGCACTTCCGTTTGAAATAACTGGGATACTTTTATTGATCGCATTAATAGGGTCAGCAGTTGTCGCTTCGGTTTCTAAATCAAAACAAGGGTAAGCATCATGGCTTCAACTTTCCACATGCTGATCCTGGGTGCGTTACTTTTCTGCGCGGGCATTATCGTAGTGATCGTAAAGCGAAACGCTATTATGGTATTGCTTGGCATCGAGTTGATGTTGAATGCTTCTAATGTAAACCTGGTGGCGTTTAATCAACTGTATCCCGAACGACCTTCAGGCCAGATGTTCGCACTGTTTGTTATTGTCGTGGCTGTTTGCGAAGCCGCTGTTGGGTTAGCTATTGTCTTGCGTGTGTATCAGTATTATAAAACTTCTGTGCCGGATGAAATAACAGAGTTAAAAGATTAAGATTGGATACGCCTACACTCTATACCACCACATTCTTTGAAGTCAGCCTGGCGATTGCACTGTTATTACCTTTGCTTTCCTTTATTGTAGCAGGTAGTATTTCTCAAAAGTATGCGTGGACTGCATCCTTTGTTTCAGCCCTGTTATTATTAATCAGTACCGTATCTGCTGGATATCTTTTTGTTTCCATATGGAACAATCCTCCTTTCCTTTTGCAATGGAAATGGTTTAGTGTAAACAATGCGTCATTCTCCATTGGCTTACTCATTGACAATATAGCGGTGTTGATGATGCTGGTTGTACTGGTGATTTCATTTCTGGTTCACCTGTACTCTGCGGGCTATATGGCAGGTGATTCTGGTATCACGCGGTACTTTGCCATGCTTGGTTTCTTTACGTTTGCCATGCTGGGCATTGTTGTATCGGACAACCTGTTATTGATTTTTGTTTTCTGGGAACTCGTTGGATTTTCATCTTATATGCTCATTGGCCATTGGCAGGAAAAACCGGAAGCATCTCACGCGGCAAAAAAAGCTTTCATCTTTAATCGTATTGGCGATGCTGGTTTCCTCATTGGCCTTATGCTTTTATGGACCTATACAGGAACTTTTGATATTACCTTATTGGCATCAGCCGATGCATTCACCTGGCAAACCGCAGCTTCCTTGTGCATTTTTTGTGGCGTAATCGGAAAGTCAGCGCAGTTTCCGTTGCTGAGTTGGTTACCTGATGCTATGGAAGGTCCCACACCGGTGTCGGCTTTGATTCACGCAGCAACCATGGTGGCAGCCGGAGTTTTTCTTCTCGCCCGGATCGATTTTCTGTTTACGCCCGATGCGCTGACAGTAATTACAATTGTGGGAATAATCACGGCATTGATGGCGGCCCTGTCAGCATTAGCACAATCTGATATTAAGAAAGTACTGGCATATTCTACCATATCGCAGTTGGGTCTGATGGTAACCGCAATCGGAGCGGGGTCTTCTGCAGCAGCTATGCTTCATCTCTTTACGCATGCTTTTTTCAAAGCTTGTTTGTTTTTATCTGCCGGGGCTGTGATCCATGCTCTGCACCAGGCGCAACAGCAGGCACATTCGCATTTTGATGTTCAGGATATAAATAACCTGGGCGGGCTTCGAAAAAAAATGCCCGTTACTTTCATAGCGTTCATCATCAGCGGAGGTGCATTGGGGGGGCTACCGTTCTTCTCCGGATTTATATCGAAAGATGCTATTCTTACTTCTTTGTTTCTTCGTGCACAGGATGGTCCTCCCTGGAACTGGATTGTGTTGACAGGGGCTTTTGCCGTTTCGTTCATTACGGTGATTTACACCTTCCGCTTAATAGCAACGGTATTTCTGGGTGAAGAAAAGTATACTCAATCCATGACGATCACGGAACCACCGATAGTTATGCGGATACCGGTAATCTTACTGGCTACAGGATCAGTTTGGCTCATGGTATCGGTGAACCCGTTTGGTTTTCAGGGATGGCTGTTTAAGGCGCTTAATCACACGGATCATTTTCATGTCGGCTTCATGTCCTGGTTATCAGCAGCGTGGGTAATTCTCGCGCTGGCTACGGCATGGGTTTTCTTTCAGCGTAAGATTTCACTTCGAAGTTCGTTTCTCAAAAATGGTTTTGCTTTGGATAGCCTGTATCATCATGTGTTTGCAAAAACTACATCCCGTTTAACAACGCTGGTGGATACCCTGGACAGAAAATGGATTGATGGATTTATTCATGCATCGGCTTATATACAGGTGACCGTAGCACACGCTACCGGGTTGTTTGACCGGCTTATTGTTGATGGCTCAGTAAATGGTGCTGCCTTTGTTGCACGCGGCATTGGCTCGCTTACACGCTCGTTTCAAGGCGGTAAAATTCAGCTTTATATTGTCTGGTCAATTCTCACAATTATTATTTTTCTAATTTGGTCTCTGTTTTAATCCATGGTGCTTAACGCGGAAAGTTTATTGTAAATGCAAGATTACCTGATTTCCCTTCTGATTTTTACACCGCTGCTAGCCACAATTATTGGATTGGTTATTCCCGCCCGTGCTGAAAACAGTTTTCGGTGGCTAGCACTTGCAGCCAGTTTAATCCAGGTTTTGATTCTGATTAAGGCACTTCAGGTTTATTCATTTTCCGGAGGATTGCAACTCGTTGAAAGACAAAACTGGATTACGCTGAACCTGGGTGATTGGGGATTGCTGAAGGCAGAGTACTTTGTTGGTGCCGATGGAATGAGTCTTCCGTTAGTGATCCTTTCTGTTGTCACTATACTTATCGCGGTGATCTCTTCATGGACGATTTCGAATAATGTAAAAGGATACTTCACGCTGTTGCTCATTCTTAATGCAGCCGTTATCGGTACGTTCACTGCATTAGATTTTTTACTTTTCTACCTGTTCTTCGAGTTCATGCTGTTACCCATGTTCTTTCTGATTGCTATCTGGGGGGGACCGCGCAGGGAATATGCTTCCATAAAATTTTTTCTCTACACGTTACTGGGTTCCATACTTATCCTGATCGTGATGATCGGATTGTATGTGAGCAATCGTAATCCATTATCCACGGAAATTGTCGTGCACAGCTTCGACCTGATTAGCATGACGGATCCCGCCAATTTTATTTCAAACGCCATACTTGATCCTAACAACACCTGGATGATCGGTCCGCTGGATGCCCGGTACTGGGCCTTTCTATTGTTGTTTATCGGCTTTGGCATCAAACTACCTATGGTACCATTCCATACCTGGCTGCCCGATGCGCACGTTGAAGCACCGACACCTGTTTCGGTTCTGCTGGCAGCATTGCTTTTAAAGATTGGCGGATATGGATTGCTGCGAATTGCTTATCCCATCTTTCCGGATGCCGCCTTGCACTTCAGTTGGGTTGTTGGACTGGCAGGAGTAATCTCTATTATTTACGGAGCGTTGAATGCCCTGGCAAGCAAGGACCTTAAACGGTTGATTGCATATTCTTCCGTTTCCCATATGGGGTTTGTTCTGCTGGGAATAGCTTCTGTTACTGCGGAAGGTATAGCGGGTGCCGTATATCAGATGATCAGTCATGGCATTATAACCACCATGCTTTTCCTTATTGCAGGTGTATTATATGACAGAACCCACGACCGGATGATTGCTAATTATTCCGGTCTCTCTTCAAAGATGAAATCATTCACGGCAGTTGTTCTGGTAGCATTTTTTGCTTCCATGGGATTACCTGCCTTCTCCGGGTTTATTGCAGAGGTCATGGTGTTTCTGGGTGCTTTTAAATCCAATAGTGTAAATGGGTTGCTGCATGAAAGCATGGCCATCGTGGCTACGCTGGGGTTAATATTGAGTGCGGCATATTACTTATGGACGCTGCAGCGCATGTTCTTTGGGCCGTTTCACCTGAAAGGCGGTATTCAGGAATCACAGATCACCGATCTGAATACACGTGAGTATGGCATGCTCATACCACTGGTAATACTAACTATTCTCCTCGGTATCTTCCCACAGGTATTGATGAATTACATCGATCCGTTTGCGCAATATTTTACAAAGCTGGTGTTGCAGGTAGGAAAGGAACTAACGTTTAATCCATAAGCTGTGGAGAATGGATTAGCAACACCGTTGAATGCAATTCGCGAAAGCATTCCCTTCTTTATACCTGAGTTGATCCTCAGTGCGGGAATACTACTCATTATTATTTCAGGATTGATCCGGAAAAACAACCTGGTGATTACGTTCATTGCTTTCAGCATATTCGTTTCCCTCATTCTTCTTCTAACATTCACGTGGAATGATGCGGCTAAACCGGTTACATTGTTTGGCGGTATGATCCGTCATGACAGCTATGCGAATTATTTTAAGTTGTTATTTGATACTGCCGCGCTGTTAACGGTGTTCATGACCTGGCGAAACAAAAAACAGGAACACCTTTCAGAATACTATGCACTGCTTTCAAGTGTGGTGTTGGGGGCCCACCTCCTGGTCATGAGTGTAAATCTGATCATGGTGTTCATCTCTCTTGAACTGGTATCCATCAGCTCTTACCTGCTTACCGGTTTTTCTTTTTCAAAGAAAAGTGCAGAAGGTAGCCTCAAGTATTTTTTATTTGGTTCGGTGGCTTCAGCTATCATGCTGTATGGCTTTTCAATATTGTATGGCCTTACGGGTACATTGGATTTTTCTTCTGCTGAATTTTTCAAAGGACTGCTAACTATTCAATCACCTTTATTTCTGATCAGTGGACTGATGGCCCTGGCGGGATTCATTTACAAGATTGCCGCAGCTCCCATGCATCCCTGGTCGCCTGATGTGTATGAAGCGGCTCCTATGCCCGTGGTTGCATTTTTTTCTGTAGTGCCCAAGTTAAGCGGGGTAGCCATACTGACCAGATTTATTCCGGCCATTGATATTCAGGGGAAGTCTGGATACGATTGGCAGCTGATAGTGGTGATCATCGCTTTACTTTCATTAACCATTGGAAATTTTTCGGCTCTTTGGCAAAAGAACCCTAAACGGATGATGGCCTATTCTTCCATTGCTCAGTCTGGGTTTTTGTTAGTAGGTGTGGCTGCGTTTTCAGGCGAGGGAATTCATTTCATGTTGTTTTATGCTGCTGTATACCTGCTCATGAATTTTGTGGTGTTCCTTTACCTGCAGGTATTTGAATTCAATGGCGTTACAACGATTGCAGCGTTTGAAGGAGCCGGAAAGAATTTTCCGTGGCCCATGGTATTCATGCTGGTTGCGCTCATTTCATTGACCGGCTTACCCCCTACATCCGGCTTTACTGCTAAATTATTTGTGTTTTCGGCCCTGTGGGAATCTTATTCGGTTTCCGGAAAGCCGCTTTTACTGGTATTGCTGGTGTTTGGTCTTTTGAATACGGTAGTGTCTTTGTTCTATTATTTGCGTATTCCATACTACGCTTTCATAAAAAGCGGGCAATCCCCTTTAAAAACAAATAATCTTACGTTCGAAAATTTTTTGGGACTGATATTGGTTTTAGCGGTACTGTATCTCTTCTTCAATCCTGAATTGTTGATGGGATGGATTAATAAAATTACCTTTGTACGCTGATTCGTTATCCGTTGTCCGTTATCTGTTAATCGTTCGACTTTCGGGTATGAACATTATCAGGTTACATGGATTTACCGATAACGGTTAATGACTAACGGATAAGGAAACAATGAGCGATCAGATCCTTCACGAGTGCGGAATTGCTATGATCCGCCTGCGAAAGCCACTCTCGTACTACATCGAAAAGTACGGCCCGACTTACGCGATGAATAAGATGTATATCCTGATGGAGAAACAGCATAACCGCGGGCAGGACGGAGCTGGAGTAGCCAATATCAAGATCGATGTAGAACCTGGTCACCGTTACATTAGCCGCTATCGTTCCATAAAGTCTCAGCCTGTCGCCTCCCTCTTTAAAAAAATCAGTAAGAAATACCGAAAAGCTCAAAAGGACGGAAAAGATAAATTCCGCGATGAACATTGGTTAAAAGCGAATGTGGCGTTTACCGGTGAGTTGTGGCTCGGACACCTGCGTTATGGAACGCACGGTGTAAACAGCATTGAAAATGTGCATCCTTTCTTACGGCAAAACAACTGGCGAAGCCGTAACCTGGTAATGGCGGGTAACTTCAACATGACGAATGTTGAAGAATTGTTTGATCTGCTGGTGGACTTAGGCCAGCACCCTAAAGAGAAAGTAGACACCATCACGGTGATGGAAAAAATCGGGCACTTTCTGGATGAAGAAGTACAGGGTGTGTTTGAAAAGTATAAAGGCAAATTTTCCAACCGCGAAATTTCGGAGGTCATTGAAAATGAACTTGACCTGCAGCGTGTATTGAAAAGAGCCTGCAAAGATTTTGATGGCGGATATACCATGGCCGGCATGACCGGATCGGGATCGTCTTTTGTGGTTCGTGATCCGAATGGTATCCGTCCCGCTTATTTTTATGCGGATGATGAAGTAGTAGTAGTAGCTTCTGAAAAACCTGCTATCAAAGCAGCGTTCAATGTAGACTATAGTCAGATTGAAGAGATCAAACCCGGTAATGCTTTGATTGTAAGCAAGAGTGGTGAAGTTGGTCAGTATCAGATTGTAAAAGCTGGTGAAAAGAAATCGTGCAGTTTTGAACGGATCTATTTTTCACGGGGTAATGATCCTCATATTTACCGGGAACGTAAGCAGCTTGGCCGATTACTGGTGCCTCAGGTTTTGCGTGCCATTAATTTTGATATAAAGAATACTGTTTTTTCCTATATTCCCAACACAGCTGAAACCGCCTTCTACGGATTGATGGCCGGCATTGATGATTACCTGATCAATAAGCAGAAGGAAGTTATTGTAGAGGGTAAACCATCCGTTGATTCAGTTGAGGATATCATTTCTTTCCGTCCGCGTATTGAAAAACTGGTATTGAAAGACGTGAAGCTGCGAACCTTTATTACGGATGATGAACACCGCGATGAAATGGTTTCGAATGTATACGATACCACCTATGAAGTGGTGCGTAAGGGACTCGATACATTGGTGGTGATTGATGATTCGATTGTTCGGGGAACAACATTGGAAAAAAGCATTCTGAAAATGCTGGATCGTATTGAACCCAAGAAGATAGTAGTAGTATCTTCTGCACCGCAGATCCGTTTTCCGGATTGTTACGGAATCGATATGAGCAAGATGGGTGACTTCATTGCTTTCCGCGCCATGATAGCCTTGTTAAAAGATCAGGGTAAGGATTATCTCCTCGGTGAGATCTATGAGAAATGTAACCGTGCCCGCGGTCATCAGAGTCAGGTGAATTACGTCAAGCAACTGTACGAGCAATTTACTGATGAAGAGATATCGCAGAAGATAGCCGAGATCTGCCGCCCGGCAGATATGAAAGCCGAACTTGAAGTAGTATTTCAAACTGTTGACAATCTTCACAAGGCCATTCCGCATCATACAGGCGATTGGTACTTCACCGGAAATTATCCGACACCTGGTGGAATGAAAGTAGTTAACCGTTCCTATGTGAATTACATGGAAGGGAAGCTTGTCAGAGCTTACTAGACGTTCGGTTTAGTCAATCTTGAGAAACATCAAAACGGTGATTGTCGCTTTGAAATCATCCCGAAACAGCGGGATATGTCAGAATATTTCAACCCCTGCTAAAAAACAAAGCCCCGGGAACCACCCCGGGGCCTAAAAACCAAACCCCTCAATCCAACTGTGCCCCGAGAGCTCGGGGACACCAATCCTTAAACCTATTATCTTAAACAGCTATCCCCCTCGTTTGGTTCTGCTTTTCTAAGCATTTTAATGGGATTTTAATGCCGATCATTGCATTACCTCAGCTTCTCCTACATTTTCAAAAACAAACTCTACACCATTTTTCAGGTCAACGAAAATCACTGAATCCTTATTCACTTTTCCGGCCAGTATTTGTTTGGAAAGCTCGTTCAGTAATTCCCGTTGAAGCACACGCTTTAATGGACGTGCACCAAACTGCGGATCAAATCCAAGTTTTGCTATACGTTCACGAGCGGATTCAGAAACATCAAGTTTAACACCGGCCTCTTCAAGACGTTTTCGAACCAGGTCAACCTGTATGTCAACAATCTTACGAATGTCACGCTGACTTAACGGACGGAACATGATGATCTCATCAATGCGGTTTACAAATTCAGGGCGCACTGATTTCTTTAATAAGGATACAACTTCTTCCTTGGTTTCTTCGAGGACATCAAAATAGTTTTCATCATTGATCCTGGCGAAATTTTCCTGGATCACATGCGAACCAATATTGGTGGTCATGATGATGATCGTATTCTTGAAATTGGCAACCCGGCCTTTATTATCGGTAAGACGTCCATCATCCAGTACCTGCAAGAGAATATTGAATACGTCCGGATGTGCCTTTTCAATTTCATCAAGCAGTATTACGGAATAAGGTTTTCTTCTGACTGCCTCTGTCAGCTGACCACCTTCATCGTATCCAACATATCCGGGAGGGGCACCGATCAAACGGCTCACACTATGACGCTCCTGGTATTCGCTCATGTCAATGCGCACCATGGCGTTGTCATCATTGAACAGGTAGTCTGCCAGAGCTTTGGATAATTCTGTTTTACCAACACCTGTTGTTCCCATGAAGATGAAAGAACCAATGGGCCGTTTCGGATCCTGAAGTCCTGCACGACTTCTGCGTACAGCATCACTCAATGCGGTGATGGCTTCCTCCTGACCGGCCACTCTTTTCCCAAGTTCTTCTTCCAGTGTAAGCAGTTTCTCACGTTCACTCTGAAGCATTTTGGAAACGGGTATGCCTGTCCACTTGGCAACAACTTCAGCGATATCTTCGCTGTCAACTTCTTCCTTGAGCAGGGATTTTTCGCCCTGCATTTCTTTCATTTTGAGCTGAAGATCATCCAGTCGTTTTTCAGCTTCTGTTATTTTTCCATAGCGTATCTCGGCTACTTTTCCGTAGTCACCAGCTTTCTCAGCCTGCTCGGCTTCAAACTTCAGCTTGTCTATGGATTCCTTCTCCTGTTGAATTCCATGAACAACGGCTTTTTCACTTTCCCATTTTGCCTTGAGTGAATTTCGTTGTTCGGAGAGTTCAGCAATATCACGGCTGAGAATAATTTCCTTGTCTTTATCTTTTTCCCTGCGGATCGCTTCACGCTCAATTTCAAGCTGCATGATCCTGCGGTTGAGCTCATCCAGTTCTTCGGGCAATGAGTCCATCTCCAAACGTAATTTGGAAGCAGCTTCATCCATCAGGTCGATGGCTTTATCGGGTAAGAAACGATCGCTGATGTAACGGCTGGACAATTCCACTGAAGCAATTACAGCATCATCCTTTATGCGTACACCGTGATGCAGCTCATACTTATCTTTAATACCGCGCAGTATGGAGATAGAATCTTCAACAGAAGGCTCATCTACCATAACGGACTGGAATCGTCTTTCCAGTGCTTTATCTTTTTCTATGTACTTCTGGTATTCTTTTAAGGTAGTGGCACCAATGGCATGAAGCTCACCCCGGGCAAGGGCCGGCTTCAATAAGTTTGCTGCATCCATTGCACCTTCACCACCACCGGCTCCGATCAGGGTATGTATCTCATCAATGAAAAGAATGATTTGCCCGTTTGAATCGGTGACCTCTTTGATCACGGCCTTGAGGCGTTCTTCAAACTCACCTTTATATTTTGCGCCTGCTACGAGCAACCCCATATCGAGCGAAACCAGTATTTTGTCTTTCAGATTTTCGGGAACGTCACCGTCAACAATACGCTGTGCCATACCCTCAACGATGGCGGTCTTTCCAACACCCGGTTCTCCCAGGAGAATCGGATTATTTTTCGTTCTGCGGGAAAGTATTTGCAGCACCCTGCGGATCTCTTCATCACGACCAATCACCGGATCGATTTTCCCATCCTTCGCAAGGTCATTCAGATTTTTAGAGTAACGCTCCAGCGATTTGTATTTGGCTTCGGCATTCTGATCAGTAACCTTTGATCCTCCGCGCAATTCGGTAATGGCTTTGATTAACGAAGAGCGATCGAAGCCCGCATCTTTCATGATGGCGGATACTTTGTCTTTTGCTGAAAGCAGACCTAACAACAGGTGTTCAACGGCTACAAACTCATCTTTGAATTCGCGTAGTTCTTTTTCAGCCTGTTGAAGTACAGTATTGGTAGCAGAAGATAAATACGGTTGTTGCCCTGAGACACGCGGATAGGATTGGATTATTTCTTCCAGTTTGTTTTGAAGAATATTCCCATTGACGTTTAATTTTTTGAACAGGTATTGTGAAACGTTTTCGTCAGTCTCTAGAATGGCTTTAAGCACATGACCAGGCTCAATAGCCTGCTGCTGATTGCTGGCAGCGATAGCAGCGGATTTCTGGAGGGCTTCCTGTGACTTTATCGTAAATTTTTCGAAGTTCATAACTGTGATTTTGATTTCGGTTTATCAAAATGCTGTCCATCCGGAGGATAGTAGAATTCAATGAAATTTTGGCATAACAAAATTGTGCTGAATGACCGTATTCAGGTCGTTTTGACCTGGAGGTAGACAAAATTTCTGAATCCGGTAAAGACGTATTGCTATCTGCTGAAGATACAAATCAATTCGGAACCCGGGAAGGCGGAATGCCTTCACATTTGGAATCATCTTTTACTTCACCAAACCAGACAATACCATATTCTTTATAGATTCCTATACCAATGGCTTCCCATTTCACTTTACTCCATATACCATTGTTTATGAGTAAGGGGTTGTGACCCGGACTAACCTTCCAGCCGTCTAATCCCTCTTGTGCGTTTGCACCTAATGAACTGTAATAAGCGATCTCAAAGCCAATGGATGGATAGCCGGTAATCTCCTTCGGTTTATTCCACATGCATTCTTTTTCCTTATGATCACTGGTATAGCAGCAGGATGTCCATTTACCCTTAGTGGACCAGCTGTGCGGATTGCACGGATTATTCTCGGGATCGTGTGTATAGTTCGTGGCCAGATCCCGTGCATGGATCTGGGCTACCTGTGTAAGTTTTGCGGATAAGGGTATAGATCCCAGCTTTTTACTTTTGCGATACTGCATGATAAGGTCATACAATTTCTTCTCCTCCGGACTGAGGCAAACATCCTCTGTGAGGGGGCTTGCCGGTGTAAATGACTGGAAGAGAAAAAGCAGGAAAAAGGCGTAAGCAAACGTTTTCATGGGCTGATAGGGGAAGCTTTCTGAGTTTAAACGATAGGAATATAAAATCTCTTCATTTCTGGGCTTTATTTTTTAATTTTCCGCGCCCAAAATCAGGGTAGGCTACCGATAGCCTTACTTAAAACTTTAATATTTAGTACAATGAGCGATCAGAAAATCAGCATCAGCAACGGTAAACTTAATGTGCCTGATAACCCAACAATTCCTTATATCGAAGGCGATGGAACCGGTCCGGACATCTGGGCGGCATCTCAACTTGTCTTTGACGAAGCCGTAAAGAAAGCTTACGGTGGAAAAAGAAAGATCAACTGGAAAGAGGTACTGGCAGGAGAGAAGTCTTTCAACAAATTGAATAACTGGTTGCCTGATGAGACGCTGGACGCATTCAGAGAATACCTGGTTGGTATCAAAGGTCCGTTGACCACTCCGGTTGGCGGAGGTATCCGTTCCCTGAACGTTGCGCTTCGTCAGATCCTTGATCTTTATGTTTGTCTTCGTCCGGTGCGCTGGTTTGAAGGCGTTCCTTCACCGGTAAAAAATCCAGGTGCTGTTGATATGGTTATCTTCCGTGAGAACACTGAAGATATCTATGCCGGTATTGAATTCGCTTCCGGAACACCTGAAGCAAAAAAGGTATTGGATTTTCTGGCGAAAGAATTTCCTAAGGAATTCAACAAGATCCGTTTCGGTACGGAAGAGAAGGCTGAATCATTCTGGAAACTGGTAGGTAATAAAACAATCAAGAATGATGTGCAGGTGGGTGTTGGTATCAAACCGGTGAGTTACAGTGGTAGTGTCCGTTTGATTCATAGCGCTATTTCTTATGCTATTCAACATAAACGTAAATCAGTCACGCTGGTCCATAAAGGAAATATCATGAAATTCACCGAAGGTGCATTCCGTGACTGGGGATATGCTATTGCACAGGAATATTTTGGTGATAAAGTATACACCTGGAACCAGTGGGAAAAGACCAAAAAAGATAAAGGTGAAGCTGCCGCGAATGATGAGCAGAAAGCCGCCCTTGCTTCCGGAAAGATCCTGATCAAAGATTCGATTGCTGATATCGCTTTGCAGCAGGTGCTTACCCGTCCGGAAGATTTTGATGTGATCGCTACATTAAATTTGAACGGTGATTACTTAAGTGATGCACTTGCTGCACAGGTAGGTGGTATCGGTATCGCTCCAGGCGCAAATATCAACTACATCACCGGTCACGCCATATTTGAAGCTACGCACGGAACAGCACCTAAGTATGCAGGTCAGGATAAAGTAAATCCAGGCTCTGTAATTCTTTCCGGTGTGATGATGCTGGAGTATATGGGCTGGCAGGAAGC